>JALZEZ010000250.1 GCA_030861775.1 Actinomycetota bacterium | reverse complement strand
CCGCCAGGGTCCTCGGGTCGTGGGACAGGCGGCCCTCGCGCTGGGCCGCGACCAGCCGCGGCGGCTGGCCGGCGAAGACGGGGTGGCCCTCCCACTCGGCCACGGTCTCCTCGATCGGCCGCGACTCGATCGCGGCGGCGAGCTGTTCGTCGGTCTCGCGGCGGGCCTCGCGCTCGGCCGGGTCGTCGATGCCCGCGGAGGCGCCGATCGTGACTAGCGCTCCGAAGCGGGTGGGCTCGCGGACGGCCGCGTGGAGGGCGAGCCGGCCGCCGAGGGAGTAGCCGGCGACCGCGGCCCCGGGGGGCGCGGAGGCTTGGAGCTCCTTCAGGCGCTCCTGGAAGGTGTGCGTCGCGAAGTCGAGGCACAGGGTCGGGTAGCTTTCGGCGACCCGCCGGGCGACCGGGGCCCAGGCCTCGCCGCGCTGCATGAAGCCCGGAACGAACACGACCAGCGGCGGCTGCACACCAGCATGATCCCGATCAACCGCACGTACGCGCCGGTGCAGGCGCTCGTGGACGAGCTGGTGCGCTGCGGGATGACCGACGCGGTCACCTCACCGGGCTCACGCAACGCGCCGCTGGCGCTGACGCTGGCGGCCGAGCCGCGGATCCGGGCGCACTCGGTGATCGACGAGCGCGCGGCCGGCTTCGTGGCGCTCGGGCTGGCGAAGGCGAGCGGGCGGCCGGTGGCGGTCGCCTGCACGTCGGGCAGCGCCGCGGCGAACCTGATGCCGGCCGTCGTGGAGGCCTGGGAGGCGCGCGTGCCGCTGGTCGTCCTGACCGCCGACCGCCCGCCCGAGCTGCGCGAGGTGGGCGCGGGGCAGGCGATCGACCAGGTGAAGCTGTACGGGTCGTTCGCCAAGTGGTTCGTGGAGGTGGGCAACCACGAGCCCTCGCGCGCGACCGCCGTGTACCACCGGGCGCTGGGGTGCCGGGCGTTCTGGACGGCGGCGGGCGGCCGGCCGGGGCCGGTGCACCTGAACTTCCCGCTGCGCGAGCCGCTGGCGCCGGTGAGCGAGGAGCTCCCGGGGGAGGACTGGGAGGGTCGGCCGGGCGGCGTGCCGTGGGTGCAGCGCAGCGAAGCGTCCCCGCAGCCGGTCTCGGTCGGGCTCGAGCGGACGGTCCGGGGCGTCATCGTCGCCGGGGCCGGCGCGCCCGGTCCGGAGCTCGCCTCGGTGGCCGCCGGGCTCGGCTGGCCGCTGCTCGCGGACGCACTGAGCGGCGCGCGTCACGGCGAGCACGACCGCTCCGCCGTCGTGGCCCACTACGACGTGCTGCTGCGCATCGAGCGCTTCGCGGGCGAGCACGATCCCGAGCAGGTCTTCCGGTTCGGCGACCTCCCGACCTCCAAGCCGCTGCGGGCCTGGCTACAGGGCGCGAAGCAGGTCGCGGTGGACCCGCATCACACGTGGCAGGACCCCACGCACGAGTCGTCCCTGGTCGTCGCCGCCCTCGTGCTCGGTGAGCGCGGGCACGCCGACCCCGCCTGGCTCGACTCGTGGCGTCGCGCGGACGCGCTCGTCCCGCCCGCGCTGGCGGCCACCCCGGACCCGTTCGAGCCCAAGGTCTGGACCGCGGTCGCCGAGGCGGCGCCGCCCGGGTCGCTCATGTGGGTGGCGTCGTCGATGCCGGTGCGCGACGTCGAGGCCTTCGTGCCCGCCGGGGAGAAGCCGCTGCGCTTCCTCGCAAACCGCGGGGCGAACGGGATCGACGGCACGATCGCCTCCGCGGCGGGCGCCGCGCTGGCCCACGACGGCCGCGCGTTCGTCCTGCTCGGCGACCTGGCGCTGGTGCACGACCTCGGCGGGCTGCTCGCCGCGCGGCGCCTCGGCGTGGACCTCACCGTGGTGTGCGCGAACAACGGCGGCGGGAACATCTTCGACTACCTGCCGGTGGCCGGGGCGGCGGACCCGGCGGCCTTCGAGGAACACGTCGTCACGCCGAGCGGGATCGACCTCGAGCGGGTGGCCGAGCTGGCCGGCATGCGCTACGAGCGGGCGCAGACGCCCGACGCGGTCCGCGCGGCGATCGACCGCGGCCCGTGCCTGATCGAGGCCCCCACGGAGCGGGCGCGCAACGTCGAGCTGCACCGCGAGCTGGCCGAGCGGGTCGCAGCCGGGCTGTGACCCCGCATCGCCTGCTCCTCCTCGGGTGGGTCCTGCTGTCGGTCGCCTGGGTCTTCGGCAACCCGCCGTTCGCCGCTCCTGACGAGGGTCCGCACTACCTGCGGACCCTCGCGGTGGCGCAGGGCGACCTGATCACCGAGCAGCGGCCCGAGCAGGTCAGGGGCGGGACGCTGCGGCAGCGGGCCTGGATCCGGCAGCTCAACCACTCCGCCCGCGTGCCCGCGGGCAAGGCCCCCGCGCCGTACTGCAACGGGCACGACTCGCGCGCGGACGCCGCCTGCCTCGACGACTTCAGCCCGCCGCGGGTCCGGACCGAGTACACGACCCAGGTCGGCAACTACCAGCCCCTCCCCTACCTGCTACCCGCCGCCGCCATGCGCGTCGCGGACTCGCCCTCCCCCGCCCTCCGCTGGGCGCGCGCCGCCAACGCGCTGCTCACGCTCCTGCTCCTCTACATGGCCCAGCGCATGGCCTGGAGCCCCGACGCGGGGGCGATCAGTCTGCTCGGGCTCGTCGTCGCGGTCACCCCGATGGCGATCTTCTGCGGCGCGATCCTCAACGGCACGGGCCCCGAGATCGCCGCCGCGGCGGCGTTCGGCGCGGGCATGCTGCGGCTGCGCCGCGACCCGAGCTGCGCCCGCTCGCCGCGCGTGTGGTTCGTGATCGGCGCCAGCGGCGTCGTGCTTGCGCTCAGCCGCTCGCTCGGCCCCGCCTGGATCGTGCTGCTGGCGCTCGCCGCGCTGGCGCTCGTCGGCCTGCGGCCCGCGCTCGGCTTCCTCCGGGCGGGCGGCAGGGCCGCTCCGGCCGCGCTCGCCGCCATCGGCGTCGCGGCCGGCCTCAACCTGCTCTGGGAGGCGCGACACGGCCCCGAGGAGCAGACCGGCTTCGCCAACCTCCGCGCCGTCCTCGACCAGGCGGTCGGCGAGTGGTGGCGGGCCAGCTCGGAGCTGGTCGGCAAGTTCGGCTACCTCGAGTGGCGCCTGCCGTGGTGGGTGTACGCGGGCTGGTTCGCGGCCGGCTTCGCGGTGGTGGCCGTGGCGCTGCGCGCCGCGCTGCGCCGCGAGCGGACGACACTCGCCGTTACCCTGGCCGCCGCGCTGGTCCTGCCCATGTTCCTGTGGGTGTTCGCGATCCGGCAGACCGGCTTCGGCCTCCAGGGCCGCCACGTCTTCCCGGCGCTGCTCGCGGTGCCGCTCGTCGCGGGCGACCTCCTCCGGGCGCACGCCACGGCGCTCGGCGAGCGCCTGCGCCGCGCCCTCCTGCTCGGCGTTCCCCTGACCGCCGGGCTGCTCCACCTCGTCGCCTGGTACCTCAACGCCCGCCGCCACGCGGTCGGCACCGACGGCTCCCTGCTCTTCCCCTTCGACGCCGCCTGGAGCCCGCCGCTCGGATGGCTCCCGTGGCTCGCGCTCGCCACCCTCGGAGCCGCCGCGATCGCCGCCACGGGGTACGCGGCGGCGCGGACACGCGCCGCCTGACCGGTCAGGTCCGCGCCGGCTCCGCCCTGTCCGTGCTCCTGTCGGCGGCGGGTCCACCGTCCGAGCGCAGGTTCACCAGACGCTTCATGACGTCGAACCAGAACGGGGCTCCCGCGAGAAGCGCCAGCCACGTCACGATCCAGCCCGGGATCTTCCGCCACGTGAAGGCGCGCGGGTCCTTCTCGGTCTCGTCCGGCCATCCGAGCGGGATGCCGAGCTGCTTCACCGACGCCGCGTCGTCCGCGGCCTCCTCGAGGGTCTGGCCATCCGGCGGCCGGGACTCGGCGATCTTGGTCGCGCGGGTCACCACGGCCGCGCGGACGGGCTCCTCCTTCCAGAGGGTCTCCGCGACCAGGAAGGTGTCGGCGTTCGCGCCGATCGTGACCGCCGCCGCTATCCCCGCAAGCCACCACCTCGCCTTCCGCGTGTACCAGCCCGACACGCGCTCCATCGCATCGTCGAACCAGCCCTCGATCGACCTGCGGAGCCGATCGACGTCCCCGCCGGCATCGCGCGCCAGGGCGAGCAGGGCCCGGCGCAGCTCGTCGGGCAGCGTCTCCACGGTTCTGTCGAGGTCGCTGGGCTGCCCCTCCTTCGGCCTGCCGCCCGCCTCGAGGGACTCGATCACGTCGGGCAGCGCGGCGGGCCCGGACCTGTCCGCCGTGGCCTTCCCCACGCCGGTGGCGTCCATGAGCGCGATGGCGAAGGTGCGTGTCGGGATATAGGACGGGCGCCGCCTGGACGTCTTCCGCGCGACCCCTTTCTCGTCGCGCTGCCGCGCCCTGCCGTCGCGCCAGAGCGCCACGACCAGCGGATGGTTGTAGATCTCCTCCGCGAAGTCCTTGGCCTCCGTATCGGGGGGAGCGGGGTCGTTGAGGAGATTCCGCAGGCCCTCCTCGAGCGTGCCGGCCCGCAGCTTGAAGAAGCTGGCGATCATCTCCTGGACCACGGAGCACAGCGTGCTCAGGAGCAGGAAGAACAGCGCGAGGCCGATCGCCACGTCCAGCGCCGGCCAACCGGTCAGGTCAGGCATGGATCCCCCTAGTGTCGACCGGCTGCCCGGCCGGCCATGCGAACCTAACCGGCGGAGGCCTAGCGGTCAACTCCTACAGAACGCTCATCAAACGAGGAGCGGCAGCAGCGCCTGAAGCTTCGCCTCGTTGGCCGCGAGCTCCTCGTCCGGCACCGAGTCGCGCACGATGCCCTCGCCCGCGTACAGGTGGGCCACCCGGTCGCGGACCAGCGCGCAGCGCAGGGCCACGCAGAACTCGCCGTCCTCGGCCAGGTCGGTCCAGCCGACCGGGCCGGCGTACCAGCCGCGGTCGAGCCCCTCGAGCGCGGGGATCAGCGGCAGCGCTGCCGCCGCCGGCTCGCCCCCCACCGCCGGCGTCGGGTGCAGCAGGCCGGCCAGCTCCACGCAGGCCAGGGGCTCCGCGAGCTGTGCCCGGATCGGCGTGCCCAGGTGCTGCACGTTCTGCACCTTGACCACCACCGGCTCCTCCGCCGCCGCCACCCAGACGCTGACCGGGTCCAGTGAGCGCTCGATCCGCCTGGTCACGATCCTCTGCTCCTCGCGGTAGCGCTCGCCCGACAGGAGCTGCTCGGCCAGGTGCCGGTCCACGGCGGGGTCGGCCGAGCGGCGCAGCGTCCCGGCCAGCGCGACGGTCTGCGCCCGCTGGCCGTCGCGGCGCACCAGCAGCTCAGGGCTCGCGCCGAGGAACACCCCGTCGCCGCGGGCGACCAGGTAGCAGTAGCACGAGGGGAAGGCGTCGCGGAGCGCGCCGTAGACGGCTGCCGCGTCGATCGCCCGCGGCGAGTGCACCCGCACCTCGCGCGCGAGCACGACCTTGTCGATGCCCCCCGCGGCGATGCGCTCGGTCGCGCGCCGGACCGCCTCCTCGAAGTGCTCCGGCGGCGCGGCACTCGCCACGCGGGCGGCCTCGACCGGATCCGGGTCGAGGAGCGGCAT
>JALZEZ010000249.1 GCA_030861775.1 Actinomycetota bacterium | reverse complement strand
GCTCGGGCTCTTCGAGGGCCGCAACACGGGGAAGATGCTGCTCGACCTCACCGGCAGGTTCCTGGACCTGCTGGCGGAGGCTGCCGCCATCCGGCCGGCGTTCGCCGAGGCCGCCGAGCTGACCGACCCGCCGGCGCCGGTGCGCCTCGCCGAGGGACGCGGCGCCGAGCCGCCGGTCTTCTGCATCCCGTCGGTCGTCGCCCTGTCCGGGCCGCACGAGTACACGACGCTCGCCGCGAAGCTCGGCGGCGATCGGACGGTGTGGGCGCTCCCGTGGCCGGGATTCGAGGGGTGGGAGCCGCTGCCCGCGTCGTTCCGCGCGGCGGTCGACGTACAGGCCGACGCGATCGTGCGAGCGTCGGCGGGCGAGCCGTCGATCGTCCTCGGACACTCCACGGGCGGGCTCTTCGCGCACGCCATCGCCGCCCGCCTCGAGGAGCGCGGCTCCGCGCCGGCCGGCGTCGTCCTGATCGACACCCCGGCCGCCGAGGCGGTGGCCGACCCGGACGTCGGGCAGCGGGTGATGGACGCCCTGCTCGAGCGCGGCGCCTCCGGCGTGGACGACGCCCGCCTGACCGCGATGGCCGCGTACGTCCGCCTGCTCGCCGACTGCGAACCCGCCGCCGTCGCCGCTCCGACCCTTCTGCTGCGCGCGGAGACGGCCTTCCCGTGGACCGTCGCGGCGCCCGGCGAGCACGTCGCGGTGACGGTCCCGGGCGACCACTTCTCGATGATGGACGGCGACGGGGAGTCCACCGCGCGCGCCCTCCTGGAGTGGCTGGCGACCGCGACGTCCGGCCGGCTCAGCCCCGCGTGAGGCCCGGCCTCACCCGGTGAGGTCGAGCAGCATCTTCCCCGTGTTGCGGCCCTCGAAGAGCCCGAGCAGCGCGTCCGGGAACGAGTCGAGACCGACCTCGACGTGCTCGCGCGACGCGATCTTGCCATCCGCGAGCCAGCCGGCCATCTCGCGGCCACCCTCGCCGTAGCGGTCGGCGTAGTCGCTCACGACGAAGCCCGTGATCGTCGCGTGGGTGCCGATCAGCGCGAGGTAGTTCGACGGCCCGGCGATCGCGCCGGTGGTGTTGTACTGCGAGATGGCGCCGCAGATCACCACGCGTGCGTAGCGCGCGAGACGCAGGAGGGCGGCGTCGAGGATCGCGCCGCCGACGTTGTCGAAGAAGACGTCGATCCCGCGCGGGCAGTGCTCGGCCAGCGCGTCGCCGAGGTCGCCCTCCCTGTAGTCGATCGTCGCGTCGAAGCCGAGCTCCTCGCGGCAGTGCTCGCACTTGGCCGGTCCGCCCGCCACGCCGATCACGCGCGCGCCGCGCAGCTTCGCGATCTGCCCGGCCATGCCGCCGACGGCACCGGCGGCGCCCGAGACGAGCACCGTGTCGCCCTCCGCCGGGTGGCCGATGTCGAGCATGCCGAAGTACGCCGTCATCCCGGGCATGCCGAGCGCGCCGAGGTAGACCGACAGCGGCGCGAACGACGTGTCGACCGCACGCAGCTCGCCACCGTTCACCACTGCGTACTCCTGTACGCCGAGCAGGCCGGTCACCTGATCGCCCGGGGCGAGGCCGGGATGCTCGGAGGCGATGACCTCGCCCGCTCCGAGGGCGCGCATCACGTCGCCGATCTCGACCGGCCGTATGTACGAGCGCCGCGCGCTCATCCAACCGCGCATCGCCGGGTCGAGGGAGACATAGCTCGTCCTCACCACCACCTGGCCGTCCGCCGGATCCGGCACGGCCTCCTCCGTGAGGCTCCAGTCGGACGGCTTCGGAAGGCCTTCCGGCCGCGCTGCCAGGCGAAATTGCCGGTTCACGAGGTCCACGACGCCACCTTTCCCGAGTAGGACCGTCCCTGATCGGGCAGTATCTCCGGGACGGCGTTATTGGCGTATCCTGCGGGTCGGCAGGTAGCGGTCCGGGTCGACCGGCCGCTTAGGGAGGAAGTTGCGAAGATGGCCACTGGTGGTGTAGACCGAAGCGCGGTCGCGATAAGGCCGCGCCCGGGGGCAGGTGCCGCCGTCGTGCAGCCCGCGGAGGCGGCGCTGGCGCGCCGGGCCGCGGGCACCGCGGCCACGGGCATCATCGTGCTCGAGATCTTCGGCGCGTTCCTCATGTGGCTGCCCAACCCGCTCGCCTGGATCTGGCTGGGCGCGCGCGCGTTCGAGCTGACCGACCGGGCGATCGTGGGCGGCAGCGTGGCGATGCTGGGGATCATCGGCTCGACGGTGCTCCTGCTGATGGCCCTGAGCCGGCTCGACCTGCGCTGGATCGCGCTGCGACAGCGCGCCGGGCACGACCAGAAGGACGGCGTCCTGGTCCGGGTGGTGGTCGTGTCGGCCACCATGGCGATCATCGCGTTCTACATCTGGAACCTGGTCAACAAGGCCTTCATCATGCCGTTCATGCCGATGAACTGAGCGGGTCTCCCCGCGCCCATCAGGGCGACGGGGGCGGCACCGGCGGCGGGTTGCGGATCCCCGCGAACCCCGCGATCCCGCCGAGCGCCGCCAGAGCAGCGGCGATCAGCATCGCCAGATGGAAGCTCTCGAACGACGCGTCCTCGGCTGCCTCGGTGAGCGCGCGCGCCTCGCCGCTCGGAAGCCCCTCGACGTTCGGCAGCCCGAGCGGGAGCCGCTTGGTGTTCTCGGCCTCGGCCATCGCCGCCGGACCCAGCGACGCCTTCGCCACCCGGTCGTCCAGCTCCGAGCTGAAGGACGCCGCCACCACCGCCCCCAGCGCCGCGATCGCGACGAGCCCCGCGAGGCGCGCGATCGCGTTGTTGACGCCCGAGGCGATACCCGTCTGCGGACCGGCGCCGACGAGCACGGCCGTCGTGAGGGGCGCCACCGTGGTCGCCATCCCGATCGCGAACACGATCACTGCCGGGAAGACCTGGGCCCAGTAGTCGATCGGCTGCTCCACGCGCTGGAGCAGCAGCAGCCCGAGCGCGCATAGCAGCGGCCCGGTGCCCATGAACACGCGCGGCCCGAAGCGCCCCGCGAGCGCGCCCGCGCGGCGCGACAGCGCGATGATCACGAGCGTGATCGGCATCAGCGCCAGCCCGCTCTCGATCGCCGAGTAGCCCTCGACCTGCTGGAGCAGCAGCACCAGGAAGAAGAAGAGCAGCGCGAGCCCGCCGTAGACCGCGAGCGTCTCGACGTTCCCCGCCGCGAAGTTGCGCCGGCGGAACAGCCCCAGTGGCAGCATCGGGTCCTTCGCGCGCGACTCGTAGAGCAGGAACGCGACGAGGAGGACCGCGCCCGCGATCAGCGGGATCAGGACGCCCGGATCGTCCCAGCCCTGGCGCGGCTGCTCGATCAGCGCGAAGACCACGGCACCGAGGCCGAGCGCGGCCATCACCGCGCCGGGCACGTCGACCCGCCGGGCGTCCGGCCCCCTCCCCGGCGCACGCGGTACCGCCATGAGGACGAGCGCGAGCGTCAGCGCCACGAGCGGCACGTTCACCAGGAAGATCCAGCGCCAGGAGGTGATCTCGAGCAGCCCGCCGCCCGCGAGCGGGCCGATCAGGGCGGAGCTCGCGCTCCAAGCGGCCCATGAGCCGATGGCGCCGCCGATCTCCGGCGGCGGGAACGTGGTCATGATGACCGCGAGCGCGCTCGGCATCAGCAGCGCGCCGGCCATGCCCTGGACCGCGCGCGCGACCACCAGGAAGTCGTCGGACGGCGCCGCGGCGCAGAGGACCGACGCGGCGCCGAAGCCCCCGACGCCGATCGCGAAGACCCGGCGTGGGCCGAACACGTCGCCCAGCGAGCCGCCGATCAGGATGAGCGAGCCGAGCGTCACGAGGTAGGCGTTCACCACCCACTGCTGTGCCGCGAGGCCGCCGCCGAGGTCGCGCTGGATCGTCGGGAGGGCGACGTTGACGATCGTCGAGTCGAGCGTAGTGAGCCCGGTCGCCAGGATGCAGGCGATCAGCGTCAGCCGCTTGACCGACTCCTCGCTGCGCCCGGACGCGCCGCCCCCGGTCGTCGTCACGCCGCTAGAAGCCGTGGCCTCGCAGCCACGTGTGCGCGACCGCGCGCGCCTTCGGCGCCGCCCGCTCGAGCGTGATCGCGTGTCCGGCGTTCGGCACCATCTCGACGGTCACCTCCGGGCTCCCCGTGTACGCCGCCTTCTGCCCCTCGGCCGCGGCCTTCGGATCGGAGAAGCCGGCGTCCTTGTCGCCGAACACGAGCAGGATCGGCACCTTGATCTCGTCGATGTTCTGGCGGTTGACCGAGACGGTGGGGACGTTGCTGTTCGCATCGCCGCACGGGTCGCGGTTGCGCAGCGCCTTCGCCCGCTCGATCACGCTCGGATCGGCGTCGTTGAAGAGCAGGCGCGGCGACTCCTCCTCGGACGCGAAGAACTCGTACCCGCTCTCCCGGCCGGGCTCCGCGGGCTCGCCGCCATCCGCACAGCGCCCGCTCTGCTGCACTGCGGCAGCCGTGACCGCGCTCGAGAACCCGGAGTCGGCCCAGCCGAAGAGGACGAGCGCGTCCACTCCGCCGAACGAGTAGGCGAGGATCTCGGCGATCGATCCGCCGAGCGAGTGCCCGGCGAGCGCGACCTTCGCGAACGAGCGCACCGGCGCGCCGCCGAGCTCGTACTTCCCGCCGCGGAGCTGCTGCACGACCTGGTTGGCCATGTCCGCGTGCGCGCCGAGGCAGGTGTTGTTCCCGTTCGGGCCCGGGCTCGAGTCGTAGCCGAGGCGATCGATCACCACCGACGCGTGCCCGGACAGCGCCTGCTGCGTGGCGTAGTCGTAGGTGCGGTCCTCGAAGCGCCAGAACCACTCGCCGAAGCCGAACTCGTGCAGGTGCAGGGTCACCGCGCGCTCGGGGGCGACGAGGATCGAAGCGGGGGCGACGAGGTGGCCGTTCAGCCGGTAGGTCTGCCCGTCGCTCGGACAGGCGGCGCGTGACCGGTTGAGGTTCTGCACGTCGAAGCTGAGCGGCAGGTCGATGATCGCGCCCGGCGTGCCCGGCTCGACCGACTCGATGTAGAGCGGCGAGCTCGTGCTCCGGCCGGAGACCGCGGTGACTCGCAGGTCCACGCCCGCCGGGAGCCTCGGCCGCGCGCGCAGGCGGTTGGCGGAGCGCCGCCTGGCGGCCGGCTTCGAGTACGACTTCCACGCGCCGTCGACGCAGCGTTCGATCCGGACCTCGGCCCGCCGCGCTCCGCTGACCACGATCTCGCGAGGTCCCGGCTGCATCAGGTGCAGCGGGACCTTCTTCTCGTTCCCGCACACCTCGGCATCGACCACCCGGCCGCCGGCGCTCACGCTGACGGCGGCTGAAGCGGACGCGCTCGTGAACAGCGCCGTGCTCGCGACGATCGCGACGATGGCCCCCCGGAGACACGGCACGGCCGGAGTATTACACGGGCGGTAATCGCTTCGCCTCGCTTCGCGTACCCCTGCCGGACCGCTCAATCGCACAGATCGCTCAAGTGGCGTTGACGGGCGCCGGTCGTGAGCCTAGGCTCGCGCCCGCTGGCCACCGACGGAGGGGATTCGCGCTTATGAGGTTCAGGGGTGTCGCGCTGGCGACGTGCGTCGCAGCGC
>JALZEZ010000533.1 GCA_030861775.1 Actinomycetota bacterium | reverse complement strand
CTCCTACCGCGCGCCCGCCGCGCCGAAGCCCGGCAAGCCGCGCTCGCTGCGGATCGTCCGGCGCGGCTCGCGGCTGGTGGTGAGCTGGCGGCCGAACCCGGGCGGCTTCCGCCACGCCGTCCACATCACGCTCGGCGACGGCCGCTCGCTCGTGCGCGAGGTCTCGGCCCGGCGGCGCTCGGTCACGCTGAAGGGCGTGTCGAGCAGGGTCGGGGCGAAGGTGAAGGTGGTCGGGCTGACCCGCGCGAACGCCAAGGGCCCGTCGGCGCGGGCGTCGATCAAGGCGCGGCGCTAGAGCCGCCGCCGGCCGCAGTGGTCGTGCGGCAGGCGGCCGAACGCCTTCGGCTTGGCGATCGGGATGCAGACGAAGAAGAGGTCCCTGCGGCGCAGGGCCGGCACGCGCACGGTCCCGACCAGCCGGTAGCGCTCCTTCCCCACCCGCCGCACGCGCAGCGAGCCGATCCGGGTGCCCGGCTTGTTGCGCGCCCGGGCCCGGTAGAGGTACGCGCGGCGGCGGGTCACGCGCAGCCAGCTCGGGGCCGTGACCGTGCCGCGCACCTGCATGCTCGACCGGCCCACCAGCCAGAAGGCCGGGCTCCCCCCGTAGAAGGGGTAGACCGTGACGGCCTCCGACTCGATCGTGGGGTAGGTGGACCTGTCCACCACCCGGTAGCGCGTGTTGCGGTCGGGCTTCACCTCGAACGTGTGGTCGTCGAACGACGGGCGCGCGCGCTTCACGGCCCGCCACTCGCCGTAGGGGTAGGGGTCGGCCTGGAGCTCGATCTCGTGCGCGCCGGAGAGGCTCCCGTTGGCGCGCACCGCGATCCGCGCCTTGCTGAGGTACGGGAGGTCCTCCGGCTCGGCGCGGAGCTCGTACCTCAGCCCGCCCGCCGGGATCTTGTCGGGCTCGTCGATGCCCGGCGCGTCCGGGCCCGGGCCGAACGCGGTCAGCCGGTCGCGGTAGGTCACGATCAGCCGGTCGCCGGCCGCGGCCATCGGGGGCGGCAGCGGCAGCGACGTCATGCCGTGGTCGACGATCGGCGAGAGCGCGCCGCGCCAGCGCTCGCGCCCGCTGTCGCGGTCCACCGCGATCAGCTCGCCGTCGCGGGTGAGCACGAAGACGCTCTTCTCCACGACGAGCGGGATGCCGGCCAGCTCCTCGCGCGAGCCGCCGGGCTCGGAGGTGTAGCGCCAGGCCTCGCCGCCGGTGTCGAGGTTGACCGCGATCAGCGGCAGGTCGCCGCGGTAGAAGCCGAGGTTGCCGGCGAAGGCCGGCGAGCGCTCGGCCGCGAACGTGCCGAGGCGCTGGCCGTTCGCGGCGTCGAGGATCACCCCGCTCCCCGCGCGCGAGGCGTGGGCGTAGACGCGGCCGCGGTGCACGGCCGGCGGCGGGTCGTCGACCCAGTCGTTGCAGCCGCCGCTGTAGGACCAGACGCGCGTCAGGAGCGCGCGGTCGAAGGCGTCCACGCGGCGGCAGCCCTCGCCGCTGAAGACGCGGTCGCCCTGCACCGCCACCTCGCGGCCGCCGCTGCCGATCTGCGCCCCGGGCTGCTCGACCCCGTCGGAGCCGCGGAAGGCGCGCAGGCCGCCGGTGATGTCCACCAGGTAGACGCTCCCGCCCTCGGCGACTGCGGCGCCGCGGCTGTCGTTGAGCGGGCGGGTCCAGAGCGGCTCGCCGGTGGCGGCGCTGTGGGCGCGGATCATGCGGCCGCCGTTGGCGAACAGGCGACCCTGGTCGTAGCTGAAGCCGAAGGAGAACGAGGCGCCGTTCTCGAGCGGGGCGGGCTTCGACCAGATCGTGTTGCCCGTGGCCGGGTCGAGCGCGTGGATCATCAGGCCCTGCTGCGGCGGGGCGGACAGCACGTAGACCCTGCCCTCGGCCATCAGCGGGTTGGTGAGCGGCCGGCCGAGGTCGCGCCGGATCCACTTGCGCCCGAGCGGCGGGTCGAGGTTCGCGTCGGCCACGTTGCCCGTGTGCGCGGCGTCCACCTGGTAGGTGACCGTCCCGGTCGCGGGCGGCGCTGTCGCCAGCATGGCCAGCACGATCCCCGCTGCGAAAGCCCTGAAGCGCCCCACCGCGGCCGAGCGTAGACCGTCGGCGCACCCCTCGCGCCGCTACGGTGTTCCGGCGATGGTGACCGCCGCGATCATCTGCGCAGCCGCCGGCGTCGCCGTGCTCGTCGTGGGGCTCGTCCTGCTCTCGCGCGACTCCGACGGCGCGGCCGGCGAGTGGCGCGAGCGCACCGCGGACACCGCGGCCGACTTCCGCGACTGGCTGCGGCTCGGGCGCTAGCCGAGCGCGTCGATCGCCAGCCCGAGCCTCCGCTCGACCTCGGCCGGGCCGAGCACCTGCATGAACGGGTAGATCGGCGGGCTCCTCCGGGCGCCGGTGACCGCCAGCCGCATGGTCATGAACGCGGCACCCGGCTTGTGCCCCCCGGCCGCGGCCCACTCGCGCAGGCCGGCCTCCCACTCGCGCTCGGTCTCGCGCGGGCGGAAGCGCCCGCGCTGTGCCTCGAGC
>JALZEZ010000248.1 GCA_030861775.1 Actinomycetota bacterium | reverse complement strand
CGTCGCTCCGCCGCGCCTCCGCCCCCCGCAGCCCGGTCTTCAGAGGCGGCGCCACCGGCGACAGCAGCCGGCGTGGCTCCGGCGCCCCGCAGCGCGGGCACGGCGGCGCCTCGTCGCCCCTGATCAGCTCCTCGAACTCGTGCCCGCACGCCTCGCAGGCGAAGTCGTAGATCGGCACCCGCACATCATGCCGCCTAGTACATCCGTCCAGGATCGAGCCCAAAATCTCAGATCGCTTGCGCAAGCGGGGGGGTCGCCCTTACGGTGGAACACGTGCGACGCCCCATCGCCTGTCGAATCCGGCTGGACGGCATGCCCGTCCGCAGCGAGACCATCCTCACCGAGGCCGGCCCGAACGCGCTCGTCCTCTCGACGACCATTCGAGACCGCGGGATCTGGCTCGACAGCACCTACCTCGGCCACGGCAGCGCCGACACCCAGATCACCCACCTCCTGGTCGCCCCGGGCCGCTGCGGCGAGACCGAGGCCCGGACGGTGCTGCACGACGACGTCCCGGTGATCCACGTCCGCCGCCTCTGCCTGTACGACCACTTCCAGCGGCTCCAGGACTTCCTCGACTCGCTCGGGCACGTGGGCCAGATCCACGGCCTCGACCACGCGATCGAGGCTGTCGAGCAGCTCTCCTGACGTAGCATCCCGCCCTCGATGAGGGTCGGGGTGATCACGGGCACCGGGACCTACGAGCTCCCGGACCTCGCGGCCGCGGGCATCGAGGTGGTGCACGTCTCGCGCCACGAGGCCGGGCACCGGCGGCTCTCGAATCACGTCGAGCACCGGGCCAACATCGAGCGGCTGCGCGACGACGGCGTGGAGGCGATCGTGGCGGTCACCGTCTGCGGCGCCGTGGACCCCACCGTCCCGCTCGGCTCGCTGATCGTCTTCGACGACCTGCACTTCCTCGCGAACCGCCTCGCCGACGGCTCGCTCTGCACGCTCTACGACACCCCCGGCGACCCCACCCGCGGCCACTGGATCTACGAGCGCCCGTTCGCCGAGGGCGTGCGCGCGGCGCTGCTGGAGGGCTCGCGCGAGGCCGGCGTGCCCGCCCGCGACGGCGGCTGCTACGGCCACGTGGACGGCCCCCGCTTCAACACGCGCGCGGAGATCCGCTCGCTGGCGCTGGCCGGCGTGACCGCGGTGAGCCAGACCGCCGGGCCGGAGACCGTGCTCGCCGGCGAGGCCGAGATCCCGTACGCCCTGCTCGGGTACGCGACCGACTACGCCAACGGCGTGACCGAGCAGCCGACGCCGGTCGAGGAGCTGCTGCGGCTGATCGGGGCCAGCGGCGAGGTGTTCGCGTCGGTCCTGGCGAGGGCCCTCCCGCGCCTGGCCGAGGCCGACCTCGCCCCGCCCGGCGTGATCTACCGCTTCGAGTAGGACCGGCGCAGCCGGCCCGCGCCCCAGCGCGCCCAGAGCACCACCACGTCGGCCGTCGTGGACCACAGATGGCCCAGCGGGCCGGTGTAGATCCACGCGAGTAGGCGCCGCTGCGGGGGCACCCCGTCACGCTATCGTGGCGCAGCCATGCCGGCCCAGCTCACCACGCGCACGAGCGAGCTCGAGGACTCGCGAGTGCGGGTCGAGGTGGAGGTCGCGCCCGAGGCGCTCGAGCGCGAGCTCCAGTCCGCCGCCAAGGCGCTCGGCGGCGACCTCAAGATCCCCGGCTTCCGCAAGGGCAAGGTCCCGCCGCAGGTCGTCCTCCAGCGGATCGGCCGCGAGGCGGTGCTCGACGAGGCCGTCCGGCGCGCGCTGCCGGGCTGGTACGAGCACGCGGTGGCCGACGCCGGGATCGCGACGGTCGGCGACCCGAGCGTGGACCTCGAGTCGCTGCCCGACAAGGGCGACCCGCTCCAGTTCTCGATCGAGGTGGGCGTGCGGCCGAAGGCCAAGCTCGGCGACTACCGCGGGCTCGAGGTCGGCCGCCGCGAGGCGGAGGTCAGCGACGAGGAGCTGAACGCCGAGCTGGAGCGCCTGCGCGAGTCCGCCGGGCGGCTCGAGAACGTCGAGCGCGCGGCGGGGGAGGGCGACTTCGTCGTGCTCGACTTCACCGGCTACGTGGACGGCGAGCCGTTCGAGGGCGGCGAGGCCCGCGGCCACATGCTCCAGATCGGCAGCGGCCAGCTCATCGAGGGCTTCGAGGAGCAGCTCGTCGGCGCGTCCGCCGGCGACGAGCGGCGCGTCGAGGTCAGGTTCCCGGACGACTACCGGGCCGAGCAGCTAGCCGGCAAGGACGCGGTCTTCGAGGTCACCGTCAAGGAGGTCAAGGAGAAGCGCCTGCCGGAGCTGGACGACGACTTCGCCGCCGAGGCCGGCGGCTTCGACACCCTGGAGGAGCTCCGCCAGGACCTGACCAGCCGTCTGAGCGAGGCCCACGAGCGGCAGATCGACGGGGAGTTCCGCGAGGCCACGGTGGACGCGGCGGCCGAATCCGCCGAGATCGACCTGCCGAAGCCGCTCATCCACGCCAAGGCCCACGAGATGTGGGCGAACACGCGCCGCCGCCTCCAGCAGCAGGGGCTCGACCCCGCCCAGTACCTCCAGATCGCCGGCAAGAGCGAGCACGAGCTGATCGAGGAGGCGGAGCCCGACGCCGAGCGCGCGCTGCGCCGCGAGAGCGTCCTGGCCGCCGTGGTCGAGGCCGAGGGGATCGAGGTGGGCGACGACGAGCTGCTCGACTCGCTCCGCCAGGTCGTGTCCGCCGGCGGGCGCCAGCCCGACGAGGAGACGCTCACCCGCACGCTCGAGCGGATGAAGTCCGAGGGGCGCGATGACGTGCTCCGCGAGGACGTGGCGATGCGCAAGGCGGTGGACCTGCTGGTCGAGCACGCCAAGCCGATCCCGGCCGAGCAGGCCGAGGCCCGCGACAAGCTCTGGACCCCCGAAAAGGAGCAGAAGGAGAAGTCGGGCCAGATCTGGACGCCCGGGTCGTAAAACCCCCTAAATGGGCACTGGCGCGCGGCCCCGCGCGATGTTAGTGTCGATCTGCCCTTCGGAGAGACCGTCGCTGCCAGGGCCGGCATCCGCTCAGACGGCTCCGGAGCAGTTCAAGGAGCCCCATGCCAACCCAGGCCTTCTCAGTTTCCCAGCATCGGCTCGGCGACATCCGCGTGGTCGTCCCACGGCGCGAGATCGACTGCGTCACCGCCCCGGCCCTGGCCTCCGCCCTCGACCGGGCGATCGAGGAGGGCTCAAGCAAGGTCGTCGTGGACCTCTGCGACGTCACGTTCATGGACTCCAGCGGCGCTCACGTGCTGCTCCAGGCCGCCGATCGGCTGTCGGCGATGGGCCGTCCGTTCTCGGTGATCTGCGTCCGCGGGGCGATCTCCCGGCTGCTCGAGATCCTGAACCTCACCGAGCGGTTCGCCCTCCACACCGAGTAAGGCTGTCCAGCCGGACTGAAGGAATCCGGCGAAGCTGGCGAAAACATGCGCAACGATGAGCCGCGCCGCGCTACCTTTTGAGGCCCGCCGGTAACCCGGCTGCGGGGGAGAGACCTTGGCACGGCCCACAGACTCGAACGAACAGCTTCTCTGCAGCTTCTGCGGGAAGTCGCAGCGGCAGGTCAAGAAGCTGATCGCCGGCCCCGGCGTCTACATCTGCGACGAGTGCATCGATCTCTGCAACGAGATCATCGACGAGGAGCTGACCGGCCCGGCCACGTTCGACCTCGAGAACCTGCCGAAGCCGAAGGAGATCAACTCCGTCCTCCAGGAGTACGTCGTCGGCCAGGAGCCCGCCAAGCGCACGCTCTCGGTCGCCGTCTACAACCACTACAAGCGCGTCCAGATGATGCAGTCGGACGACCAGGACGGGCTCGAGCTCCAGAAGTCGAACATCCTCCTGCTCGGCCCGACCGGCTGCGGCAAGACGCTGCTGGCGCAGACGCTGGCCAAGATCCTGAACGTCCCGTTCGCGATCGCCGACGCCACCGCGCTGACCGAGGCCGGCTACGTCGGTGAGGATGTCGAGAACATCCTTCTGAAGCTGATCCAGGCCGCGGACTTCGACGTCAAGAAGGCCGAGACCGGGATCATCTACATCGACGAGGTGGACAAGATCGCGCGCAAGGCGGACAACCCGTCGATCACGCGCGACGTGTCCGGCGAGGGCGTCCAGCAGGCGCTCCTCAAGATCCTCGAGGGCACGGTGGCCTCGGTGCCGCCGCAGGGCGGGCGCAAGCACCCGCACCAGGAGTTCCTCACGATCGACACCACGAACATCCTGTTCATCTGCGGCGGGGCGTTCGCGGACCTGGACAAGGTGGTCGAGCGGCGGATCGGGCACAAGGGCGTCGGCTTCGGCGCCGCGGTGCGCTCGAAGACCAACAAGGACACCGGCGAGCTGTTCGAGCAGGTGCTGCCCGAGGACCTCGTGGAGTACGGCCTGATCCCCGAGTTCATCGGCCGCCTGCCGGTCATCTCGGTGATACATCAGTTGTCGCGCGACGACCTCGTCTCGATCCTCACCGAGCCGCGCAACGCGCTGGTCAAGCAGTTCGCCCGCTTCTTCGAGTTCGACGGCATCGACCTGGTGTTCGCGGACGAGTCGCTGGGCGCGATCGCCGACCGTGCGCTCCAGCGTGAGACCGGCGCGCGCGGCCTGCGCTCGATCCTCGAGGAGACCCTCCTGGACGTGCAGTTCGAGCTGCCCTCGCGGCGTGACGTGAAGAAGTGCGTGGTGACCAAGGAGACGATCGAGAAGGGGCTCAACCCCACCCTGGTCACCGAGGCTGCGCCCGAGGAGGACGAGGGCGCGGCGGCCGAGTCCGCCTAGCCGTTTCTTTCCGCTCTGCAACGCGGATTGCAGGCGGACGCATGGACGTTTGTTCGACCCCCTCGGCAATGGGGGGCATATACGCGCGCGGACTGCCGAAGGACCCGGAAGAGACACGCATAGAGCCAGCGCGTCTCGCCCTCCCACATGTCCCAGACGCCCGACGCAGAGAACAAGCAGCCCGCCGACCTCGTAGAGGCCGCGCTCGGGGTAACGCAGGAGCAGCTCCAGCGCAACGAGGCGATCATCACCCGCTTCCTCGTCGGCGACTACCTGTCGCTCGACACCGAGGGCAAGATCATCGCCTGGCCCAAGGAGGCGGAGAAGCGCTTCGGCTGGGCCACGGCCGAGATGACGGGCGAGGAGCTGGCCACCACCCTCGCGGTGCCGGAGATCCAGCGCGAGATGCGTGCGCTGTTCGACCCGATCGTCCGCGGCGAGTCGCGTGACGGCGCGGCCGGCAAGCGCTTCGAGCTCGAGACGCAGCGCCGCGACGGCGAGCGGATGAAGACCGAGGTGGCCGTCGTCCCGATCCGGATGGGCGACGGGTACCACCTGAACCTCGCGCTCCAGGACATCATCACCCACCGCGGCAACCCGGTGGAGATGCACCGGATGAAGAAGCGCCACGCGGACGTGCTGCGGCTGATCGTGGCCGCGCTCGAGGGCGACGAGATGCCCGACCCGATCGGCGACGACGGCTGGCGCCCGGGCGGCGTGCGCGTCGAGGAGCGCTGGCAGGCGGCCGGCGCGCTCGTGATCTTCGACGGCACGCCGCTCGAG
>JALZEZ010000005.1 GCA_030861775.1 Actinomycetota bacterium | reverse complement strand
CGCCCCGCGCAGGCCGCCCTGCCCGTCCTGGCACTCGGCACCGCCGCGGCGGCGGACGTCGCGCGCAACCCGGTCAGCCCCGGCGCCAACGACAACCTGTCCGGCGTCGCCGCCCTCGTCACGCTGGCCGAGCTGCTCGCCCGCCGACCCCTCCCCCGCACCCGCGTCCTGCTCGTCTCGTGCGGCGCCGAGGAGGCGCTCCAGGAGGGGATCCGCGCCTTCCTGGCCCGCCACGGCGACCACGACCTCGACCCGGAGACGACCAGCTTCCTCAACCTCGAGACCGTCGGCTCCCCGCGCCTGATCATGCTCGAGGGCGAGGGCCCGATCTGGATGGAGGACTACGCCGACCCGACCTTCCGCGACCTGGTGGCCCGCGAGGCGCAAGCGGCCGGCATCGAGCTCGAGCGCGGCTTCCGGGCCCGCGCCTCCACCGACAGCGTCATCCCCAGCCGCGCCGGCCACCCCACCGCCACCCTCACCTCGATCACCCCCTGGGGCGCGCTGGCCAACTACCACCTGCCCACCGACACCCCCGAGCACGTCGACCACGACACGGTCGAGGACGCGGCCCGGCTCGCTTACGAGGTGGCCGCCGCGCTCGGCTGACCCCCGGCCGGCCGGGGTGGGCCCCCGAACAGGGGACCGTGGTACGGTCGCCGCGGCATGGCGACCCCGACTGCCGACGCTCCGGCACGGCCTCGCGGCGCGCGCCGCAAGCGCGTCCTCGGGGACCTCGACGAGCTGCGCAACGACCCGCTCGCCCTGTTCGCACGCGCCGCCGCGTCGGGCGAGGAGGTGGTGCGCTTCCGCGCGGTCCACCGCGGCGTGTTCCTGCTGCCCGGCCCGCGCGCGATCGCCCACGTCGGGATCCACAACCGCGACAACTACGTCAAGGGGGTCAGCTACGACGCCCTCCGCGTGCCGCTCCCCAACGCCCTCCTGACCATCGACGGCGAGGAGGCCCGCGAGCGGCGCCGCATGCTGATGCCGCTCTTCACGCGCCGGAGCCTGCTCGAGGAGGCGCCGACGATCGCCGCGGCGGTCGATGCCCTCAGCGAGCGCTGGGACCGGTTCGCCGCGAGCGGCGAGGAGATCGACGTCCACCACGAGATGAACCGCCTGACCTTCGACGTCGTCGGCCGCATCCTCGTCGGCGCCGAGACCGGCCCCGAGATGGAGCGGCTCGGCGCTCGGCTCGACCTGGCCACCGCCTGGGTCGCGCGCCGCACCCGCGCGCTCGTGCCGCTCCCGCCGGGCATCCCGACCCCCTCGAACCTCGCCTTCCGCAAGGTCAGGCGCGAGCTCTCCGCCTGGGCGGTCGAGCTCGTCGAGTCCCGCCGCGACGGCGAGCAGAGCGGCGCGGTCGGCCGGATGATCGCCGCCGCCGACGACAGCCCGCTCGGCCTCGGCCAGCTCTGCGACGAGGTCACCGCCTTCCTGATGGCCGGCTACCAGACGACCGCCGCCGCGCTGTCGTGGGCCTGGTACCTGCTCGCCCGCCACCCGGAGGTCCAGGAGCGCCTCGCCGAAGCGGCCAAGATCGCGCTCGACCGCGAACCGCCCGATCCCGCGCGCGTCGACGTCGTCCCCTACATCGGCCAGATCCTCGACGAGACCATGCGCCTCTATCCCCCCGGATGGGCGTTCACGCGCACCCCCCTGGAGGACGACGAGGTGGCGGGTCACCGCATCCCGGCCGGGGCGGTCGTGATCGTCAGCTCCTACGCCAACCAGCACAGCCCCCGCCTCTGGGAGGAGCCCGAGCGCTTCGACCCCGAGCGCTTCGCCCCCGGCCGCCGCGAGGAGATCGAGCCCTACGCGTACTTCCCGTTCGGCGTCGGTCCGCACGCCTGCATCGGCAAGCACATGGCCGAGATCGAGGCCCGGCTCGCGCTGGCGCTGCTCGCCCGCCGCTACCGGATCGAGGCCGTGAGCGACGCCGAGGTGCCCGCCACGCCCGCCATCACGCTCACGCCGTCGGAGCCGGTCCGCGTGCGCGTCGCGCGCCGCTAGATCCCGCCGAGGTAGCGCAGGTAGACCTGCGGCGGCCGCGAGGGGTCGCCCGCGGAGGAGTCGAACACGACGTAGTTGCGGTAGTAGCTCGTGCTCGGGCGCCGGCCGCCGGCGGCAAGCGGGTCGTTCGAGCTGTCCACCGATTCCAGGGCCGTGACCTTGCGCGTGCCGGTGAACAGGTACGCATCGGGGAGGCCGTTCCTGTCCTCCTTGACTCCGGAGGTCTTCGTCGGCAGGTTGCTCGCGTCGCTCTCGAACCCGACGAAGAAGCCGGTGTTGACCACGACCGGGTCGCGCGAGTCGCCGTTGCCGAGGCTGCCCCGGTAGCCGCTCGCGAACTGCTCGCCCCCGCCGACGTTGCGGAACGCGACCTGCCTGTGCCCGCCGGCGATGCGCTCGTACGCGACCACCTTGCGGCGCCGGGCGTGGTCGTAGGCCGGGTTGCTCCCCTTCGCCAGCCGCGTCGGCCTCCCGGATGCGTTCTTGCTCAGGTACACCCCGCCCTTCGCGCCGAACACGAGGTGGTTGCTCTCGAACGCCGCGAACGACGGGTCGGCGGGGTTCGACCGCGTGGCGAGCTGCCTGGTGCTCGAACCCGCCCGCACGTACAGCTTCCCGCCGGTCACGAACGCGGTCCGCGAGCAGTCGCCCGACACGGCCACCGCGGTGGTGTCGGCGCTCGATTGCCTGTCTCCCGGCAGCGAGACCCGCCGCGGCGCGAACTTCGGCGCCTTGGCCAGGAAGGCGTCGGTCGTGCCGTTGGTGTCGCCGGAGACGAGGTTCGTCGCGTCCGAGAGGAAGGCGACGCAGGTGGCCTTGTGCGGCAGGTTCCCGTCGACGGCGGGGTCGAACGAGGGCCCGTCGGCCGGCGCCCCGCCCACCCCGCGCGAGACGAGCTGGACGCCACCGGGCTTCCACTCGCTGCCGGTGTTGCCGAACGACCCGGCGCGGCGGATGGCGAAGACGTCCTTCAGCTCGTTGGTGTCCCCCGAGACCAGGTCGGAGGCCTCGGACTCGAAGGCGATCAGGCGCGCGAAGCGCAGGTCGCCTGAGATGACGGCGTTGGTGGATGCCCCGTTGGGCGTCCCGCCGTCGAGCGCGCGCGAGAGCAGCGTCGTGGAGGTGTTGCGGTCCTGGCCCGCGGACGGCTGCGGGAGGAGGGCGGCCAGCGCGACCATGGTGGCGAGCGCAAGCGCCGCGCCCACGGCGGGCACCGCCCGAGGTGCGAGTCCGGGCATGCGCCGACTGTAACGCGCGCGGCTAGATCCCGCCGAGATACCGCATGTAGATCTGCGGCGGCGCGAGCGGGTCGTTCGCGGACGACTCGAACAGCACGTAGTTGCGGTACTGGCTCGTGCTGACGTTGTTGCCGCCCATCAGCAGCGGGTCGTTGTCGCTGTCGACGGACTCCAGGATCGTCACCGGCTGGGGCACGTTCGGCGAGCCGCTCCAGAAGTACGCGTCCACCAGCCCGTTGCGGTCACTCTTCTGACCGTTGGTCCTGGTCGGCAGGTTCGAGGCCTCGCTGTTGAAGGCCACGTTGAAGCCGGAGTTGAAGATCGTGGGGTCGGTGGAGTCGCCGTTGCCGACCTCGCCGTCGTACGCGCTCGCGATCCGCTCGCCGCCGCCGAGCTCGCGGACGCCGACCTGGCGGAACCCGCCGCGCTCGGTCTCGTACGCGACCAGCCGCCGGACCTTGCCCAGCCGCCGCCGGTTGATGTAGGCGGGGTTGGTCGCGTTCTTGACCACGCGCGTGGCCCTGCTGGCGCCCTCGGCCCGCAGGTAGACCCCGCCGCCGCCGCCGAAGACCAGCGCGAGCGTGTCGCCGGAGTCGTAGAGCGGGTCGGCCTCCGAGCCCTTCACGTCGACGCGCTTGGTCGAGGACCCGACGCGCTCGAACAGCTTGCCGCCGGCCACGAACGCGACGCGCGAGCAGTCGCCCGCGACGGCCACGTCGGTGGACGCCGACTTCGACTGCCTGTTGTCGGGCAGCGACACCCGCTTGGGCACGAACTTGGGCGCCTTGGCCACGAACGCGTCGGTGACGCCGTTGGTGTCCCCCGAGACGAGGTTCGAGGCGTCCGACAGGAAGCCGACGCAGCGCGCGCGGTTCTGGGTGTTGCCGTCCACGGCGGGGTCGAACGACGGGCCGTTGGCCGGCGCGCCGTTCAGCCCGCGGGAGACGAGCTGGGCCGGCCCAGGCACCCACTCGCTGCCTGTGTCGCCGAACGAGCCGGCCCGCCGGACCGCGAAGACGTCCTTCATCTGGTTCTCGTCGCCGGCCACGAGGTCCGAGGCCTCGGACTCGAACGCGATCACCTGCGCGTAGCGGAGGTCGGCGGAGATGACCGGGTTGGTGGAGGGGCCGTTCGGCACCCCGCCGTCGAGCGCGCGCGAGAACAGCGTGGTGGTGGCGTCGCGCTTCTGCGCAGGGGCGGCGCCGGCCACCGCGGCCAGCGCGATCAGCGCGGCCGCGAGCGCGGCGATCGGGCGAGAGGGGCTCGTCATCGCGGTCACCATAGGCTCGAACGCACGGAGCGCACGCGGGTTCCGCTGCGAGCGCGTCCGCTCGACCGCCGACGCGCCATCCTCAGCCGGGACGATCGCCGCGGCACCAGCATGCCGCGGCGAGCTTCCACCAGTTCACGCGCGACGCCGCCGCCCGAGCCACACGCCGAGGGCCGCGCCCACGATCATCGGCGCGCCGACGTACCCGAAGCCCAGCAGGAAGAAGTCGGCGCCCGTGTTGCCGTGGATGTCCTCCTCGGTCCAGCCCGGGACGGTGAGGGCGAGCCAGGCGACGGACGGCCCCGCGGCGATCGCGACCAGCCACCAGCGCCGTACGGCCACGCCGAGGGCGAGGCCGACCCCGGCCACGACGGCGAGCACGGCGAGGTCACCGAGGGTCATGGGCCACCCATACCCGGCGCGCCGCGCCACCCCGCCGGTTCGCCTGGCGCACGGCCGCACGTCCTGTTAGCGTCCGCCTCGACTCGAGAAGGACCCAGCGTGCCCTGGCCCCTACGCGCGGCGTTCACCATCGCAATAACCGCAGCCGCACTGCTCGCGACCGTCGCGAACAGCTCGGCCGCCGTCGTGATCTCGGAGTTCAAGACCGGTGGCAGCGGCGGCGTGACCGACGAGTTCGTCGAGCTCCTCAACAAGGGCCCCGGGACCGCGCAGCTCGGCGGAACCGAGCTCGTCCGCAAGCCAACCGCCGCCGGCGTCCCGTGCACCGTGATGCGGCTGCCCAACACCCTCAACCTCCAGCCCGGACAGCGCTACCTGGGGACGGGGACCGGCTACACGGGCGGTCCCGCGGGCAACCAGGCGCTCAGCTCGTCCGTCTCCCCGTGCACCGGGAGCGACAAGCTCCCGGCGGACAAGTCCCAGCTCGACCTGAACACCCCGGCCACGGCCTCGGAGGACGTGGTCGCCTACGGCGGCAACTCCACCGACTTCCCGCCGTCCGGCGCGCACGGCGGCACCATCGCCGCGCCGCCCTCCGGCAGCTCGGCCGAGCGGCTCAGCTTCGGCAGTCGCGACACGGACAACCCCGCCGACTGGACGATTCGCGGCACGCCCCAGCCCCAGAACTCGTCCTTCGTCGATCCTGACCTCGACGGGGTGTCGCCGGACAACTGCCCGAACACGTCGAACCCCGACCAGGCCAACGCCGACGGCGACGGGCAGGGCGACGTGTGCGACTCCGACGACGACAACGACGGCGCTCCGGACGCGTCGGACAACTGCAAGGGAACCGTGAGCACGGACCAGACCGACACGGACGGCGACGGGCAGGGCAACCCGTGCGACGCCGACGACGACAACGACGGGGTGCCGGACGCGAACGACGACTTCCCGACCGACCCGACGAAGTCCTCCGCGACCGCCGACGGCGACGGCGACGGCGTCCCCGACGTGAGCGACGGCTGCCCGGCCGTGCCCGGCCCGGCGAGCAACGGCGGCTGCCCGGTGGGGGCCACGGACGCGAACGACGTCCTCACCGGCACGGACGCGGGCGAGACGATCTGCGGCCTGCTGGGCAGCGACACGATCAACGGCCTGGGCGGGGCCGACACCCTGTTCGGCGACGTCTGCAACGACACCACGAAGCTCCTCGCGGGCGCTCAGCTCGCGACCGAGGGCGGCGACACGATCGACGGCGGCGACGGCGACGACACGATCTTCGGAGCGGGCGGCAACGACAAGCTGAACGGAGGGAACGGCAACGACTCGGCGTTCGGCGGCGACGGCAACGACAGCGTGAAGGGCGGCGACGGCAACGACAGGCTCGACGGCGGGCGGGGCAACGACAAGCTCTCGGGCGGCAAGGGCAAGAACAAGTACGCCGCGGGGTCCGGCAACGACGCGGTGAGCGCGCGGAACAGCGTGAAGGAGAACATCGACTGCGGCAAGGGCTCGAAGGACACCGCCACCGTCGACCGCAGCGACAAGGTCAAGAACTGCGAGACCGTGAGGCGCCCGAGGAGGAAGTAGCGCCGGCCTAGGCGGTCGGCGTGAGGATCCAGACCTCCATGAAGCCGCCCCGCTCGCGCTGGGGGAAGCGCAGCCGCGTCGCACCGCGCTCGATCAGGCAGGCGAAGTCGACCTCCGCGGGGCGGGGGTCCTGGGGGCTGCGGAACGGGTGGTAGACGAAGGCAAGCGGCGCGCGCGTCGTGCAGAAGAGCCTGGCGAGCGCGTCGTGCTCGAGAACCGTGAACCCCCGGCGGCCGAGGTACTGCTGGAGCCCGACCGGGCGGGAGCTGTTCGTCACGACCCGCCGGACGCCCGACGCATGCACGGCCGCGCCGGCCTCCTTGAACGCCTCCCGGGGCTTGGCGAGCGAGCGCTGGTGCTCGCGGGCCAGCCTGACGAGCGCCACGGCCGCGAGGAGGGCGAGGCCGAGCGCCACCGCACGCGGCGCGCGCGGGTCACGCACCGCACGGCCCGCCAGGCTCGCCCCCGCGGCGATCCCCAGGGCGACGAGCACCGCCACGTGGAAGAACAGGAATGCGACGAAGCGGTCCTCGACGTGCAGCTGGAGGATGGTCATGAGCAGCCCCACCGCGACCGGGGGCGCGAGGAGGTTGAGGGCCAGCGCCCGGTCGTCCCGCCGCCACACCGACCACGCGCCGGCGAGTGCGAGCGAGCCCACGACGAGCGCCCCGGCCTCGACGTGGCGCCCCACCAGCAGGTCGAGGCTGGGTCGCGCGACGCGCAGCGGCGCGAGCACGCGCTCGTGCCAGGGAACCCCGTTCCCGGACCCCAGAGCCGCCGATTCCTGGACGCCGCCGGACAGCGGCGCGTAGATGGCGATGCTCACGGCCGCCACGACCCCGAGCCCGACCATCAGCGACCTCCGCAGGCCAGGGCGGGTGAACAGGGCCGCGACCTGCCCCAGGAACGCCAGGACGAACACCGGCAGCGTGGCGATGCCGGCCGCGCCCGCCGCGAAGACCGCCGCGACGCCCCGCCTTCCCCAGCCGCGGGTCGCCGAGTCGGCCGCGACGAGCATCAGGCTGCTGAACAGGAAGCAGAGGCCGTACCCGCGCGCCTGCTGCGACAGGTCCCAGTGGTAGGGCGATGCGGTCGCGATCGCCGCCACCCCGAGACCCAGCAGCGGGCGGCCCCGCCGCCACAGCCATCCGCAGACCACGCCGACCGAGGCGATCGCCGGCAGCACGCTCCAGATCCGGTACGCCGCCTCCGAGTCGCCGAACGTCGACGTGGTGCCCCAGGCGAGCAGGTTGAACAGGAGGTGGTTGTTCGTCTGGTAGTCGCCGAAGAGGATCTCGCCGGGTCCACCGTCGATGTAGTGGACGATCGTGAACGCCTCGTCGTTCCAGAGGCTCGCGTCGAGCCCGACCAGCCGCGTCCATACGAGGACCACCCCGATCGTGAGAGCCCCGCCTATCCGGATCAAGGCGTGCGACCGTACCAGCAGGCGGGTTCTCGACCCGGGCCGGTTCGACGTCTAGGGCCGCACGCGCACGATCACCTTGGCGTAGCCCAGCCCACGCACGTGCGCGCGTACCTTGAGCCGGCCGGCGCGGTGTGGTCGCATGCGCAGCACTGCACGGCCGGTGCGGTTCGTGCGTGCACGGGCGCGGGCAACGCGCACCCGCGCCCCACGGAGTGGCCTTCCGCCCGCGCGGACGCGTACCCGCAGCGTGACCGAGCGCCGCGCGCGCACGACCTTGGGGCGGACGGAGAGGCGAAGCGAGCGAGGCCGGCCCGCGCGAAGAGGCGGCGGTGGCGTCGCACGGGTCGTGCGCTGGGCGAGCACGTCGGCACCGACCTCGAAGGTCGCTCGCTCCCGGATCGCCTGTGAGGACCCGCCGGACAGGGTCGGCGTGCGCCGGTAGGCCAGGAACGGGAGCGTCAGCGTTCCTCCCGCGACCTCCACCCGCGCGCCGCTCCGTCCCGGCTCGAACCACCAGTCGTCGGTCCCCGCCAGCAGGAGCCCGGCACGGTGCCCGCGACGCAGGAGCCAGTCCTGCGCGTAGAGCTCGACCTCGCTCTCGCCCTGCTCCGCCGCCAGGGCCGCACCGCGCGTGATGAGCGCCGCCCGGCCGTGCTCGTCCACGTCGTAGAGAAGCGCGACGACGTTCGCTCCAGCTGCTCCCGCGGCCACTCGCAGTCGCGGAACCCCGCTCAGGTGGGCGTCGTGCGGCAGCGGGGGCGTCAGGGTCCAGCTCCCGACGCCGGTGTTCCCCGGCACGCAGTGGGCCTCCGTCCGCATGCAGTAGGGCTCGCCCTTGTTGCCGGGCCCGTCGGTGTACGACCCCGGCAGGACGGGGAGCTGGACGTCGCGCGCGTCCGCCGGCGGCCACTCGGGCTCGTCGCGCCAGCGTCCCTCGAAACCCTCCTGGACGACGACCGCGGGGTCCCGCGGCGGCGACGCCCCCCTGACGTGCCGGTCGAGGAAGCGGAAGACCTCTTCCGTCCAACCTTCGCGCCCGACCACATCCGGCCGTCCGCGCTCCCACTCGCTCGGCACGAGGTGTGGATGCTGAGCGAGCCAGAGTCGCTTCGGCGCGCGCAGCCGCGGCCAGACCGCGGCCAGGCCGTCGGCGTGAACGCTCCAGTCGAGCAGTCCCTGCGACCACATCGTCGGCACGTCGGTCCGCGGCAGCTCGTCCTCGTAGTCGCGTTCGCGCCAGTACCGGATCTCCGGATCGGCGTTGGCCCAGTTCGTCGCCTCGACCACGCAACCCGGATTCCTCAGGCGCGTCTCGGCCGCGAGGAGGGCGGCGCCGACCCCGCTGGGGTCGGCCGGAGGGAACGTGTACAGCAGGGTGTACGGCGGCTGGAGCGTGGCGAAGGGCTGGTAGCGGACGCGCCGCATGTAGAACCCGCGATACGCCGAGGTCGGCGCGCCGATCGGTACGGCCGCCGCGTGCTCGGGCACGCGCTCCGACAGCGCCGCGACTATCAGGGCCCCGTCGTAGCTGAGGCCGTAGGTGGCGACCTTCCCGGTCGACCACGGCTGGCGCGCCGCCCAGCGGATCGCCGACACGACGTCGGCCCGCTCGCCCGCGCCGCGCCAGTCGGTGCAGCCGCCGCTCTTCCCGTAGCCGCGCGGCGTGAGTTGAACCACCGAGTACCCCCGCTCGTACGCACGTGCGTGCAGGTCGTCGTAGTACTCGAGCATCCTCGGCGGCCGGGGGTCGGCGCCGGTCCCGGTCGCGAAATAGCGGCTCGGGATGAGGATCACCGGCGTGCGGCCGCCGCCGACCGGGCGGAAGACGTCGACGTGAAGCCGCGTCCCGTCGGACGACTCGATCGACTCCTCGCGCCACTCCGCGCCGTCGGGGACCGGCGCCGCGTGCGCGCAGGCGGCCGGCAGGGCGATGGCGAGCACGGTGGCCAGCGCCAGACGCCGTACAGCCCGAGTCGCTCCCACTCCGTCCACGCCGGACGCTACATTACTACGGTAATGTCTGTCGCGAGCCGGAGCCACAAGGGCCGGGGGCGCGGCGCTCCGGGACGGTCACGGGTTCCGCGCGCCGAGCGCGAGCGCCAGATGGTCGCGGCGGCGGAGCGGGTGTTCGCGGAGCGTGGCTACGACGCCGCCTCGATGGACGACATCGCGGCCGAGTGCGGCGTCACGAAGCCGATGCTCTACGCGTACTTCGGATCCAAGGAGGGGCTCTTCGCCGCCTGCGGCATCCCCGCCGGCGAGCGCTTCCGCGCGCAACTCGAGGGTGTCGCCGACGGCGGCGACGGAGATCCGGCCGAGCGGCTCTGGCGCGTCCTGCGGATGATCTTCCAGCGCCTGGCGGACAACCGCGAGACATGGCTGCTGCTGTATCCACCGGACGGTCCGCCGCCCAGCGGGCCGCTGGGGACGCGAGCGGCGATCAACAGCGCGGCGATTACGGAGCTGGTCGCCAGGCTGCTTCGGGAGGCGGCGGTGGAGCGGGGCGTGACCGCGGACGTGGCCGACGCGCAGATCCAACCGCTGGCCCACGCACTCGTCGGAGCCGCCTTCGGCATGGCGCGCTGGGCACTGAAGCACCCCGACGAGCATCCGGATTTGCAGGCGTTGCGCCTGATGAACCTGGTCTGGCAGGGCCTGGGCGCTCTGCAGGATGGCCGGCTCTGGCTTCCCGCCGAGTGGTCTTCCGGCCGGGGTTGATTCGCGCGGGTCGACCGGGACGAGCCGTTCTCGTTCGACGAATTCATCGACCTCTCGGTCGACGAAGCGAGGATCGCATTCGGTGACCTGCAGCATCCCGATGCCGACCTGGCTCCCTTCGTCACGACCGCAACCGAAGGCACGTTCCGGCTGATGATGTAGTTCGTTCTGCACTACAATCCAGCCGCGTGGCATCGAGGCCATCACCAGTGTCTCTGCGACTGGGACGCGACGGAATGCGTGCCCTCGATGAGATCGCACGCCGTCGCGGCCTCACCCGCGCGGAGGCGGCCCGCCAAGCCATCGCAGAGACCGCCGAGAGGGAACGCACCCGCGCCGGGTTGGCTGCCGAGGCGAGAGCACTCATGAAGGATCGGACTTACGTCCGCGAGGCGCGCGAGGTCGCCGAGCTCATGGAGCAGCTGCGTGGTCCGCGGTGACGTCTGCGCGATCAAGCTGCCTAAGGGGCGCGGCCGAGTTCAGCATGGTCGTCGCTACGCCGTAATCGTGCAAGCGGACGATCTGCTCGCACTCTCGACCGTGGTGGTCTGCCCTACCTCGCAGTCAGCCCCACCGGCAAGCTTCCATCCCGAGATCACCTACGGCGAGGAGTCGACGCGGGTGCTCTGCGAGATGGTCGGCGCGGTCGATGCACGTGTGCTCGGGAAGCAAGTCGGCCATCTCGGTCTTGAAGAGATGCGCGCTGTCGATGACGCTCTTCTGCTCGTTCTAGGGCTTCGCTGACATCGAATCCCTTTCGCCAGCGAGCAGCCTCTCTGTACCGGATGAATGGGCCGGGCTGGATTCGAACCAGCGACCTACGGATTATGAGTGGGCCGGGAAGGGGCTCGGTTCGGCTCGTTTGGCTTTAGTTCGGGGTGGTTGGGCCAACGGGCGCGGGTTAGATCTGCCGAGTTGGGGACAGATGCCGGGACAGGTTTCTGGGCCCATCCGAAGCATCACGGCGTGCGCGAGAGGCCCCCGCTAGGCGTTCGGTTCCTGGAACACTCCCCCACCCCTATTGCTCAGCGACCCCCCCGCCTCTTTGGGAGTGGGATGGACGGCTCGATGTCCGGGTGGGCGTACTCGAGCATCGCGTCCCAGCCCTCGCGGTTGAACGCGTCGTAGACCGCGCGCACGACGGCGACGTTCTCGGCCTCCCGAGCCATTCGGCGGACATGGCTTGACAAGCCCCCGGGGCTGATAGAGGGTGGACATGCGCCAGCTCGCACTCGCGCTGGCGCTCTTCTCATCGCAACGACAGGGGTCTGGCCATGGCATGCGTGTCGATCGTCCGAGCGATGCTGCTCGTCGCGCTGCTCGCGGCCGCCGCCTCGCCGGCGGCGGCGGACGCCGCTGACACGACGCAGCGGGTCAGCGGGGCGAAGGCCAAGACCGGTCGGCTCGTGGTCCAGATCACCGGACTGCCCGCCGGTCAGCAGGCGGCCGGCGTCCTCCGCGGGCCCGGCACGCGGCTCGGAGTGCGAGCACAGAAGCTCGTCCTGCCCAAGGCTCGGCCCGGTAAGTACACACTGAGCCTCGCGCCGGTCCGCATCGCGAACGGAGTCGCGGAGGTGAAGGACGGAGCCAAGGCCGTGCCCTCTGAGCGCTCGGTCGCGATCGACGTCGCCGCCGGCGGGCAGGCGGTGCTGCGCGGGTTCTACGGCACGATCATCAACCCGGGCGTCGAGGCGCTCGCCGGCGGCGTGACCGCGGTCTCCGGCGACCCCGAGAACCCGGACACCGTCACCTTCAAGGGCCACCGGGACGTCGACGAAGGCTCCATCCTGTCCGAGCCGCCGAGCGACGAGCTGCCGCGCGGGCTGCTGGCCCACGTCGAGTCCGTGAGCTACGGCGCGGACACGACCACGGTCGACGTGAAGGCGGCCTCGGTGTACGAGGTCGCGCCGCACCTCGACTTCGAGATCCCTGTGGGCGACGAGGCCGGCCAGGAGCTGCGCAAGGCCGCGGTGTCCTGCACCGGCTCCGGGCTGTCGCCGTACCGGAACATCAAGGACATCTCGTTCGCGGGCGGGTGGAACACGATCCGCAAGCTCGGCGTTGACTTGAAGGTCGGGATGCACGCCACGGTCCGCTTCACCGCCGAGGCCGGGGTGAATGCCAACGTGAGCGTCGGACGGACCTGCTCGCTGAAGAAGTCGGTGTCCATCAACGGCATGGCCGGTCCGATCCCGGTGACCGCCGCGCTGGAGGGGGAGATGAAGGCTGGCATCAGCGCGGGAGCGCGGATGTCCGCCGGCGCTTCGGCCCGCGTGGAGGTGGGCGCGAAGACCGAGGCGATCCCGCCGTCCTGGAAGCCCATAGTCAACTTCAGCAACCCGCGCTTCAACGCTCACGGAGAGGTGTTCGCCGAGGTGACCGCGGGGATCGGCTTGAACCTCAAGCTCGGGGTGGGCAACAGCAACGTCGCAAGCGCGACCGTCGGGGTCGGGGCTAGCCTCGACCTGAAGGCGCGGCCGGGGTCGTGCTCCCTCGACGCGAACTTCGGCAGCTTCTTCGCCGAGGGCAAGCTGCTGGGCTGGACGATCCAGGGGCCGAAGACGCGGCCGTTCTTCTCGAAGAACCTGTGGAGCCATCCGTGTGGGGCGACCGGCGGCGCCGGTGACACGCCGGGGGCAGGGGGCGGAGTTCCGAACGCCGGAGGTCCGGCGCCAGGCCCTGGCCCGGGCAGCGGCGGCTCGACCCCGGGCAGCGGCGGCTCGACCCCGGGCTCGCCGCCGGCCGGGAGTGGTACGACCTACTCCGAGACCACCGGCGGCGACACTGACACGTGGACGAACCACACGAACGCGGGCGGGACGAAGGGAGCCACCATTCCCACCCGCACAACGGTGCAGGTGTCCTGCAAGGCGCAGGGATTCAAGGTCGCGAACGGCAACCCATGGTGGTACAGGGTCGCATCGTCTCCTTGGAGCAACGCGTACTGGGCCTCCGCGGACGCTTTCTACAACAACGGCGCGACCTCGGGGCCCCTGGCCGGCACGCCGTGGGTGGACCCGAGCGTGCCCGACTGCGGCGGCGGGTCGGGTGGACCGGCGCCGGGGTCGCCGACCGGCCACCTCGACGGCGCCAGCGGTGCCGCCGGCGGCTTCATCCAACTGCGTGGCTGGGTGATGGACCCCGACGCGCCGCGGACGCCGACCTCGGTGCACGCGTACGTCGACGGCCCGGCCGGGTCCGGCGCGCCGATGGCCGCGGTCGACGCGGAGATGTCACGTCCCGACGTAGCCACCGCGTTCCCCGGGGCCGGCCCGGATCACGGCTACAACAGCGCATTCGGAGGGATCAGTCCCGGCGAGCACACCGTCTACGTCTACGGGATCAACATCGCGGGCGGAGGCGACAACCCCCTTCTGGGCACGCAGAAGGTGACCGTGCCACACACCGCGGCGGGCAGTCCGTTTGGCTCCTTCGACTCGGCCGACGGGCGCGTCGGCGGCGCCGCGCGCGTGAGGGGATGGACGATCGATCCCGACGACCGAGTCGCGGTCACCGACGTGCACGCGTACATCGACGGGCCCGCCGGATCGGGCGCGCGCGGGATCGACCTCGGCCGCGCGGGCGACTCGCGACCCGACGTCGCGAACGTGCACAGCGGGGCGGGCGACAAGCACGGCTTCGACAAGGCGATCGACGGGCTCGCCCCGGGCGTGCATACGGTGTGGATCTATGGGATCAACGCCGCCGGTGGTGGCGAAAACCCGCTCCTCGGCGTGAGGACGATCAAGGTGCCCGGACCCGATCCCATCGGCAACGTCGAGTCGGTCAGCGGAGCCGCGGGGGGCTTCATCCAGCTCAGTGGCTGGGTGATGGACCCCGACGCGCCGCGAACGCCGACCTCGGTGCACGCGTATGTCGACGGGCCGGCCGGATCCGGCGCACCGCTGGCGGCCGTCGATGCGGGCATGTCTCGCCCGGACGTAGCCGTCGCGTTCCCCGGCGCCGGCTCGGAACACGGCTACAGCAGCGCGTTCGGCGGGATCAGTCCCGGCGAGCACACTGTCTACGTGTACGGGATCAACGCCGCCGGCGGGGGCCAGAACCCGCTGTTGCGCACGGTGAAGGTCACCGTCCCGCAGACCGCGGGGGGCAGCCCCTTCGGCAACTTCGAGTCGGCGGAGGGCCGCCTGGGCGGTGTCGGCCAGGTCGCAGGCTGGACTGTCGATCCGGACGACGGGTCGGAGGTAACGAACGTCCACGTCTACGTCGACGGGCCGGCCGGGTCCGGTGCGCGCGGCGTCGACCTCGGTCCTGCTGCCGGTTCGCGCCCCGATGTCGCGACGGCCCATCCGGGCGCCGGCGCCGGTCACGGTTTCGACAAAACGATCGACGGCCTCTCCCCGGGGGTGCACACGCTGTGGGTCTATGCGATCAACGCGATCGGCGGGGGCGAAAATCCCCTGCTGGGCGTGAGACGGATCGTCGTCCCCGAAGGGAGTGCACCGCCGCCGGCGGTCCAGGCCACCCCCGCGGCCGAAACACCGCTGCCGCCTCCGCCCCCCGAGGCCGAACCGGTGCAATGCAAGCTGCCGAAGCTCGGGGGCCGTCGCTTCCGCGATCTGAACGGACTGCTAACGAAGGCCAACTGCCGCGCGCGGTTCAAGGTCAGCCGCTCGATGCGGTGCTGGACCGTGCGCAAGCAATCCCCGCGGGCCGGTACCGCGATCGTTGCGAGCTCCGAGGTAACGGTCTGGCTGCGACGGAGCCGCTGCTGAGCGGCGCGCGGGGAGCGGTCGCGATGGGGCCGGGCTGGATTCGAACCAGCGACCTACGGATTATGAGTGGACGTGACAGGGGCTGGGTTGGGGTCGTTTGGCTCAGGTTGTGGGCGCTTAGTCCAGCGGGCGCGGGGTAGATCTGCCGAGTTGGGAACAGATTTCGCTTCTGGCGAGGAGTGCCGCCGGTCCGCCTCTGCGCGCTGGCTTCCGCAGGGCGGGGTGCTCGGTGTCAAGCGCCGACTAAGAACGCGTAGTCGAGGCGCGTTTGGTGGTAGGCCGTTCCACCGAGGGCGGATTTGCGCGACTCGGCGGAAACGCCTGCAAAATAAGCCTTCGGAGTGTGCCTGGAACTTGATGCTGCGGTTATCTTCCTGGCAGCCCTCATCCGGAAGCTGAGCTCCGATACGGCCGGGCAAGTCGCTCCAGCCGATCTGCTGACGGGCGTACGATCGCGAACATGGCGCACTCGACTCTGGCGTACACCGAGCCCGAGGTCCTTCGGTGGGCACGAGAGTCGACGGGCTACAGCATCGAGGAAGCCGCCCACAAGATCGGCATTCGTTGGTCGCAGCTCGAAATGGCGGAACAGGGCGTGGACTACCTCACGCTCCGTGAGGCGGAGAAGGCCGCCGCCGCGTACGGGCGCCCTCTCGCCGCGCTCTTCCTGCCGAAACCCCCAGACGAGGAGCCCCAAGAAGCGCAGTTCCGGCGCCTGCCTGACGCGCCCGAACCGCCCTGGCCTCCGGAAATGCAGTTGCTGGTCCGTCGCATTCGGGAGCGACAGGACGCGGCTGCCGAACTCTACGAGCTCGTAGAGGAGACACCGCCATGGCCCGATGTGGTCCAGCGGTTCAGATCGGATGACCCCGCAGAGCTTGCGGCGCTCGTTCGTGATGCCGTCTCGATAAGTCGCGAAGAACAGGAGGCGTGGACCGATACTGGAGGCAGCGCCCAGCACTACGCGGCACTTCGCGGCTGGACAGATGGTGTTGAAGGGCTCGGCGTTCTCGTCATGCAGGATGGGTCCCTGAGCCTCGACGTGATGCGAGGTTTCGCCTCGACGCATGATGCCGTGCCGGCCGTCGTTGTGAACGCGAAGGACGATCCGCGGGCGCGAGCTTTCACGATCCTCCACGAGCTCGGGCACCTGCTCCTGGCGTCGTACGAACCGCCCGAACGGCTGGAGGCTCTTTGCAATGAGTTCGCTGGCGAGTTGCTCATGCCCCGCGACTGGCTGCGGGAGGCAGTACTGGCAACGCGCGGAGCGGAGCCGCGAGCGCGAGTTGATGAAATCGCTCGGCGTTTCAGCGTCACGCCGCTTGCAGCCGCAGTACGGGTGCGGCGCGTCGGCTTGCTGCCAGGGGACGAGGTCGAGGACGTCATCGCCGAGATACAGGCCCGCGCGCCTGTGGATGCTCGAGCCGGGGGCGGTGATTACTACCGAACGACGATCGCGCAGCTGGGGCCCGCGTACATCCGCCTTGTCTTCTCAGCGCTCGACAGCCAGGCCATTACCTATCCGTCCGCGTCAAGCCTGCTGGGGAACGTCAAGGTCAACAACTTCGATTCCCTGCGCGAGCGGCTCGATCAACGCGGCGAGATCGCATAGCGATGCTCGTCTTCGACACAAGCGCGTACATCAATGGGCAGCGCGATCACCTGCCACCTACGACGTTCCCCAGCGTGTGGTCACTGATCGCGGACGCGATCGAGGCTGGTCGGATCATCGTCCCGCGCGAGGTGTACCGCGAGCTCACAGCGCAGGACGACGACGTGGCTACGTGGATCAAGGAGCGTGAACACGCGGTGGTCGAGCCAACCGAAGAGGTCCAGAAGCTCGCCGGCCGGTTCATGGCTGAGTTTCCGCAGCCTGGAGTTCGGAACCAGGCCGATCCGTTCATCCTGGCCGAAGCCCAAGTCCGCGGGTTCACCGTCGTCACCTACGAGGGGCGCAGCTTCAGCGGGGTCCCGACTGCTCGGTGGTCGCGTTCGATGCCTGGGATCTGTCAACGGTTTGGGATCCCGTGCTGCACCTTGCCCGAGGCGCTTGGGATGCTCGGCGCCGAGATCTAGCGGTATCGACCATTGACAACTCGCACAACGGCGAGGGTGGTTGTGTTCGTGAAGGCGGCTCGGCTAGCCAGTTGCCGCACCACCGGCCGACCCTCAGGTAGATCCGTCGGGACTGAGCGCAATCCTGTACGCATGAGCGAGGGAACCATGGGTAGCGAGCCGCGTCCTTTGTGGCAGCACACCCTTCTCTGGATCGGTGAGGCAAGCAACCTCACCGCGATGCACCCGCTCGACATCGACCGCGCTAAACGGGTTCTCTCTGACCTGTCCGCCGTGGGCGAGCGACCGCCGTACGAGGAAGTGAAGACCTTCCTTGCGCAAGTCTGGGCGCCGTGGCCCGACTCTCAGCGGCAGGTCCGCGAACTCTGGCGCAAGCTCTGGAACAACCCGGGACATCGCTTCCGCTTGATGCGCAACGATCACCGTTTCTACACGCTTGACAGGCTCACTCAGCAACATGGCCTTCACCCCTTGGAGGACCGTCTTCAAGCCGTGGGCGAGTGTGCCCTCGACGCCTGCGTTCGAGCTACGAGTCAAGGAACCGCGGCGGAGTTCGCCACCGCCGCCGGGGCATTGCATCACGTCGCAACAGCGCTAACCGACTTGCGTCGACTCCGCTGGGGTCCGGCCGCCGTCGGCGGTTGGTGGGATCGATTCGACAGCGAGGCACCGCCTGCTGGCACGCGTGGGGTACTGGTCTAGGATTGGCCGATGCCCGCGCATCTCTTCCTCCCTGGCCTTCAAGGAAACTTCCGTGTCCCGGAACGTGAGGCCGATGAGATTCGTCGAAAGCTACGAGAGGCGATGGAGGCTGGCGAACTCGTCGAGATCGAGACCGAGCTCGGCGACAACCCTCTGACGCGGCCCGTTGTTACGGTCAATGGAGCCGGCTTGGCCTGGTTCACTGTGATCGTGATGGATCGGGACCCAGCGATCACGTAGGAGTGCGGCGCGTCGAATGTGAGCGCGCGTCATACGTCGGGATCTCTTAGAAGAGCAGTCCGCGGCCCTCGGCCCACTGCGAGCACACGTGAGCATCCTGTACTGCCGCTGATCTTGGCCATACCGCGCTCAGGTTCCCCCCGCGCGCTACTGCACGCTCATCCATGGCCGAGTCCGCGACCCAAGGGCAGGCTACGTTCCACACCGCGAGCCAGCTCGCGGCGTGTGCGCGCTGCTTCGCGCCGCGCTTCCCGCCACAGCGACGCTTGCCGGAGGTCAGGTGGCTGCGGGCCGAAGGCGCTCTCCACGTCGTCGATCCCGAAGCCGCGCCGGTACGTCTCGATCGTGACGGCGGCGTACTTCCACATCCGCCGCTGACTACGACGTTCCGGATACGGCCCCAGCTCCTTGACCAGATAGGCAGGCGGCTTCACCGTAACGGCGCGCGTCGCGTGCTCGATCGCGGCGGTCTGTCCACGGCTGCGCCCGAGAGCGCTTCGCACCCGGCTCAGCGGATCCGGTCGCCGCTCCGTCGGCGCATACTCATCGCGCTCGCGTTCCGCCCCCGCGACGACGTAGAGCCGGTTCTCAACCCGCCCACGGCTCATCGCGACATAGCCCCACTCGCGGTAGAGCTCGTCGCTCCCGAGTACGAACGCCCGGTCGGTCGTCATGCCCTGCGCCTTGTGGCCGGTGATCGCGTAGCCGTGGTCGAGCGTCGGGCCGCCGCGCTCGGTCTGCGACTCGAGGTAGTCACGGGACAGCTCGAGCTCGCGACCGTCAGTCGTGCGTACAGCCAGCTCGCCTCCCCGCTCGTCGATGCGAATCACGACCCCGCGCGTTCCGTTGACGACATCGAGTCGCTGCGCGTTCTTGAGCGTCACGACGTGATCGCCGACCGCGAAGTCGCGCGCGCCGACCTGGAGTTGGTCGGGCCCAAGCCGGCCGCGCTCGCGCATCAGCGCTCGCGCCCGGTCGTTCAGGTCGCGGACGTCGGAGCGCCTGAGGGCGATCATCGCGGCGTCCCCCTCCCCCGCCGCCTGCCACCAGTCGGCAACCAGTCGGTCCCGGACGTCCTCGACGCCCTGGCTGAGAACGATCCGGCCGTGCTCCTCGTACCGCAGCATGGCCTCCTCGGCGCGGCCCTCGCGCAGATGGTCGAGCGCCTCCCGTTCCCACGGCTCACGCTGGCGACGGTTGTCCGTCAGTTCGATCGCGTCGACGCGCGTGAGCAGCGCGCGGAAGCTGCCTCCGGCGTCGATCTCCGGCAGCTGGTACGGATCGCCGACGAGCACGACCTTCGCCCGCGCCGCCTCGGCGTGGTCGAGCAGCTCGGCGAGCTGCCGCGTACCGGCCATCCCGGCCTCGTCGAGAACGACCACGGTGCGGTCCGGCAGCCCGTACTCACCGCCGAGGCGCAGATCCTGGAGCAACGCCGCGAGGCTCGTCGATTCGATCCCGGCCCCCTCCTGGAGCTCCCGCGCCGCGCGGCGGGCCACCGCGGCGCCGATCACGCGATGACCCTCGGCTTCCCAGGCCTCACGCGCGGCGTCGAGCGCGAACGTCTTCCCGGTGCCGGCCCGGCCACAGACGACCTGCACGCCATCGCCGTCGCCTGCGAGCCGGCGGACCATTGCGGCCTGGTCCTCGCCGAGCGTTGGGCGGCGGCGCAACGCCGCGTCGATTGTCTCTTCCGCGACGACACCCGCGCCCTCGTCGCGCCGGGCGAGCGCGCCTTCGAGCAACCGGCGCTCGGTCTCGAGCAGCTCGGGTGTGGAATGGCGCCGCTCCTCGGTGGTCGCCTTGACCGCGTGGCCATCGGACCGGCGGATCACGTCGCCGTGGGTCAGCGCCGAGACGTCGGTGGCCAGCGGGACGGTTCGACCGCTGGCGAGGAACTCGTCGGCCAGCTGCTCGGCGGTCCGAACGTCAATCCCCTGTGGCAGCCGCTCGCAGAAGGCCTGGATGACCTCGCGGCGGGTGAATGACGAGCGGTCGCTGGTGAGCCCACGCGGCGAAGCCAGCTCGTCGGCGATCCGGGCGACCTCGCGTGCGGGCGGCTCAGTGGCGGCCGCGCGGCCGGTCACCGCACGCGATTCGAGCTCGAAGCCGAGCGTGCGAGCCCGGCGCCGCCATTCGGACCGGAGCGAGGCGGGCTCGACCTCGTAGTCCTTCGCGCGGCGCGTGTCGAGCGTGGCTATCTGAGCCGATCGCGCCGAGCGCTCTCCGCGTTCGGCCAGCGCCCGGTCGATCTCGGCCCGCCGGCGGCTGAATGCCCGCAGCACTGGCTGCGGAACGCCTCGCACGTCGGCGATCCCGTTTCGCACCGGCCCCCACTCGACGCCGATACGGCGGGTCAGCTCCGCGCGCAGGTGGGCCTCGTAGAGGTAGCCGGCGGTCTTCGCGTGGGCGTACAGGCGGCGGCCGTCGAGCGCGCTCCAGCGTCCGTCGCTCCCCTTGGTCATGTTCGCCACGAGCACGTGGGTGTGGAGCTGCGGATCGCCCGCACGGCTTGATCGGTGGCGGAACGCTGCGGCGACGAACCCGTTGCCGGTGACGCGATCGTGGCCGCCCGCACCCCGCCGGGCCACGGCCGCGTGCCGCTCCACGTAATCGAGTGCCGCGTCCACGGCGGTCTCGTGCGCCCCGCAGATGTGAGTCGCGAGCGCGTCGTCGCCGAGCCCGTAGAGGACGCTGACCGACTTGGGCGCCGAGAACGTCAGATCGAAGCCGGGGATGCGCGAGCCGCCCCGATGTGCGGCCAGCGGTTCACCGCGCCGCGGGTGCGCTCCGTCGAGTGCCCAGCGGAGCCCGTCGCTTTCGACCTCGCCACCGATCCCGAGCTCGCGCGCAGCGCTGCCCATCCAGCGTCCGGGCGGCTCGCCAGCGCGGGTGTAGTAGTCCTCGGCGCCTTGCGCGACAGCCTCGAGGTAGTAGCTCTCCTGCCCCTGGCCGAGCTTCCCGATCGACAGCACATGAGTACTGAGAGCACTGAGTGCAAGTGCGTGAGGGGATTTTGCGGGTGGCGCTGCGGCGGCTATTGGGACTACGAGTCGCCGGGGTCTCGCTGCGATAAGAGTGGGCTGACGAGCAATGGGTAGCTCAAGTTCGCTGCTGGGAGCTCTTGGCCTGCGCGGTTGCGACGATCGCTACCACGCTTCAGCCGGAAGCAACCTCAGCCAGCGACGCCCCGCCGCGAAGTTGTGCTTTCACGAGAGCGGTTGTCTTGCCGCTCGTCAGCCGGTGCCTGCGACGGCAACCCGAGCGCCTGCGACGCCGAGTCGCAGCGCATCCCGCTGAAGCCAGCATGCCTTAGGGTCCGACTTAGTGCAGGGGAACCGGGACCCAGAATCCGAGCGGCTGCGTCGGATTGAGGAACTCCTCGCGGAGCTTGTCGAAGCTGTTGGGGGTGGCGTGCGTACCGAGCCGCTTACGCGGGGACCTGTGCCAGCCTTTCGCGCCCGACTTAACGAGCTTGAGCAGGTCCGCTCTGCCGCCTACGGCGAGGCGACGGCGGCTTCCCAAGTGCTGGTCAGTCAGTTGGAGGGACGAATGAAAGCGCTAGAGGAAGCTTCGCAGGCGCTGGAACAACGCGTCAGGAGTGCAGAAGCGCGGAATCAGCGCATGGAGGCCCACTGGTCGGTAGAGCTTCAAGCCCGTACGAACGCGTTGTCCGACATCGCTTGGCCAGCGGCGTGGGCCAAAGACCTCGGAGCAGACGACGTTATTCCAATTCCTCGTGTCCTACCCGCGCGCGTATACATCGGAGAGCCAGCCGATCATGCTGCGCTGGCGGAGTTCACGGCGCTACGGGACGCGATAGCCGAAGCCTTTTCAACGCTGCAGTGGGAGTTCGCCACGGACTATCCAGTAGAGAGGGGCTCCGTCTTCAAACGATGGTTCGTTAAAACTGAGTACCCGACCACTCCTGGGGCGGTGAACGATCGTCTGCAGAAGGTCGAACGCGCGATGGAGTTGCAGGGGCTCGCTGGCCCGCAGGCGAACGTCGACTACGTCGAGGCTCAAGCAGCAGCGACGGTGATCGGTGCCCTGCCGCGAGACGTACCAGCGGCGGCGCAGATCGGGTCGCTGCTCGTCATCAACCTTCCCGGCCAGGCTTTCATGAGTCGCACGCTGACAACGAACGAGCTAATCCAGCTGGAGCGGAATCAAGACGTTCTCAAAGATCCAGCGACGATCTTGGATCGGCTCAAGGAATTAAGCGTGGCGAACGACGAGGCACAGAAGCGCTCAGGCGCGTAGACCATTCGGTGTGGTAGGCGGCCCACCACACCACACGCTGTGCGACACTCCGTCGACGGAGTTCCTCGAGGCACCGCTTGGTTTGCCAAGCGCAGCGCAACACCGGGAGCCCTGGCAACTAGGCGCTGCGTTAATGCGATTACTCCCGGGCCTCGAACCCATGCTACTCAGCACACCCGCAGCCTCGGCGACTACGTCGCGCGAAGCGTCGGCTCGCCGCTGCTGACTGCTGCTTCCACGCGGAAGCGACAGCGGCAGAGGGCGACCAGCACCGCCGCGTTACATGGAAGCGGAAGTCAGTCGGCTGAAGCATCCGGCTAAGCGGCGAAGCCTTGCGTGCGCCTGCCGCAACCTAGTCGTTCTGCGTCGTGGCCGAACCCGCCGGGTTCACTGCGCCGCGGTGCGCTGGGAAGCGCTCAGCGTAACTGTCGAACAGCGTGTCCACCTGCGGGTGCAGGCCCACGTAGAAGCCGCGCTCGTCTCGGAAGTGCAGGTCGCTGGCGCCGCGGAACGACAGCCAGTTGAAGGACGTCAGGATGGAGAAACGCGAGTCGCAGACGAGCACCTTGGCGTGAGTGTCGCCTAAGCGGGTGAGCCGGAAGTTCTCGAAGTCGCCCGCGAGGGTCTCAAGCGCGCGCTCGGCGTCCCGATCGGCCTCGCCCCTACGGCCCTTGCGGTAAGTCTCGTCCGCGCTGATGCCGTAGCCGATCCAGAGCTCAACACCACGATCGAGCAGACCCCGCAAGCGCTGTACGAATGGCGCGTCGACGACCTCGTGGCGTACCCAAGGGGCGATGATCATCACCCGCTTCTGCGCCTCCTGGAGCGCGCGGTCCAGGTAGCCGGGGTGCTCGTAGACCTCAACGTGACGTACCGAGATATTGTCGAGCGCCTCCTGCAGCTGCCGGGCACGCTGCTCGGCTTCATCGAGTTGGCGGCGCAGCGCCTCGACGTCGGCGGGACCGGCATTGTCGGCTTCTTCCCGGAGGCTGTCACGCTGGCGCTGGGCCTCGGCCTGCTCGGCAAGGAGCGGGGCGGTCTCCGTAGTCGGCGCGGCGGCGCGCCTGACCTCGTGGGGGAGGTCGTCGGCGAGCGCCTCGTCCGCCGACGTCCAGGTCTCGGGGACAAGGCGGCGGGCCGACCGGTCAGCCGCCCGGGCGAAGGCGGCGTCGTGCGGCTCGCTGGGCTGGCCGTCGACGATCAGCGAGATCAGCAGTTCGCCGTCCTCGAGCGATCGATAGGCGAGGGCCACTCCGGGCCGGGCGTAGCGCTTGGTGCCTCGTAAGCCGACAACGCCAATCACTTCGCGCTGGGCGCGGCGACCGCGTGCTTCCTTAGCGATGGCGTCGCGGATCATCTCGAAAGGGATGTCCTCGTTGCCCGGGCGCTTGCGGGGGTAGGCGGCGATCTCAGTGAGGCCTCGGTCACCGGCACGACGGGCGGGGAACGCGCCAATGGCTCTCGCGTTGACCGAGACGACCTCGCGCGTCAGCCCGTCCACAAAGACGGGCACCGGCATCTCCACAGCCTGCACCGCGGCTGCCTGCTCGGCGGTCTGCCGGCCTTTCTCGGTTAGCGCGAGACGGTGCTCGGGCCCGTCGGCCCCGCCCACGAGCATCAGATCTCCCCGTCGAAGTAGGTCCGCGGCAGCATCAGTGACAAGCTCCTCGGCGAGGCCGAGGAAGCCGGCAACGGCCTCCAGGTGGTCGAGCCCCTTGTCCACGGTTCGGAGCACGAACTCAGCGATCGGCGGCAGATCCTTCTGCTCAAGCACCAGCATCTCGCACTCGACGCGGAAGAGCGGGAGAGCGACCTCCCGGTAGGAAACGAGCTCGTGTCCAGTGTGCGCGTTGGCGTAGCGCCGGGCTGCGTCGACGCCGCTCAGGAGTGGCACGGGACCACCGAGCAGCCGTCGGCCTTCTCCATATGCCTAAGCACCTTGGCCAGCGCGTTGGCGCCGTCGTGAGCGCGGGAACAGAAGCGCGCGTCCCCGACGATCACGAGCGCGTCGCGGCCGCGGCTGAGCGCCACGTTGACCCGCTCCTCAGCGCGCAGGAAGCCCATGTCGAGGTCCTCGTTCGACCGCGTGACCGAGTAGACGATCACGTCACGCTGCTGGCCCTGGAAGGAGTCGACGGGGTACACGTCTATGGCGAGGTTTGTCCACTTTGCGTCCCAGGGCCGTACGTCCCGCTGCAGCCGCTGGACCTGCTCGCCGTAGCCGGCAATGACGCCGACGGAAAGCTGCTCGCCGGTGCGCGCGGCCCGAGCCTGCAGGCGGTCGAGGTACCGGCAGACCTCACGCACCTCGCTGCGGTTCCAGTACGTCGTTCCGACCGCTTGGTCGTGTCGGGCACGACCGAGCTTGCTCGTCGAGAGCCACAGGACCGGCGGGTGGCCTGGCCCCGCGAGGCATTCGAAGTCCGATCGCTTCCCGCGGGCGCTCTCAAGCGTGCCGTCGTAGAAGCAATGGCTAATGAGATCCCCGATCGGGGAGAGCATGCGGTGCTGGACCGAGAGGACGACCTGGCGATCGGCGGGGAGGTGTTCGGTGAGCTGGGTGAACAGGGTTTCGCGCAGGTCGTTGCGAGTCAGCCCGTGGGCCGAGAGGATTTCGCGTTCGACAAGCTCGGCGTCGATGAACGGAGGCAGCTGCTGCGGGTCGCCGACGATGACCCACCGGCGGCTGCGAGCCATCGGCACCAGCGCCTCGGTGGGTGCGGCCTTTGACGCTTCGTCGACGACAGCAAGGTCGAAAGCGATCTCGTCGCCTATTGCGCCGGCCAGTCCGACGCAAGTGCCGGCGACCACGTCGGCCGAGCGCAGGAGGGCATCGCGGAAGTCATCGCCCTGCCCGAACCGGCTCAGCCATTCGTCCTGGAGGGCGGCGAGGGACAGGAACACCTCGCGCTCGTCGGGGTCGAGGCCGAAATGGGCGTCGAGCACGGCGGTGAGGTCGTCCTGCGGCGCGATCGTCAGGCCGAGCTGCTCGCTCAGCTGCGCAGCCAGGCCGTCGCGGGCATGCGAGAGCCTCGCCTTGTCGACTTTGCGCGCCTCGGCTTCGTCGTGGACCGCCGCGAGCTCGTCTTCGAGGTCGAGGGTCGTGTCGGTGGTGGTGGTCGCCTGGTCCTCGACCGGCGTCGGAGCGGTCAGCACGTCGAGCAGCCTGTGCTCCTCGTCGCGCAACGCCGAGATGCGGGCGTCGGCCTTGGCGATGCCGGTGACAAGCGCGGCGAGCTCGCCGGCACGTGCATGGGTGTCGATCGCAACGGGGTCGAGCCCGCGTGTGACGCCCCAGTCGTGCAGGTAACCGCGCGCCCGATCGCGCACCTCCTCGCTCCACTGCATGCGCTGCATGTCAACGCCGAGGCCTTCCGCGCTCGGGTCGATCTTCTCTGCGCGGCCGATACGCACGATGCGGCGTTGGGGCGCCAGCTTGGCCAGCGCGACGGCAGCTGCATCGACGGCGACGTGTGTTTGGGCGGAAAGCACGATCCGGGTGCGGTCGCGGCTGTTGAGCTCGTGCGCAAGCAGCTCCGCGATGAAGGTCGTCTTGCCGGTCCCGGGCGGCCCCTGCACCAGCGTGAAGTCGGGCGATGCAAGGGCTACTGCGACGGCGCGCTGCTTGGGCTCGTCGAGTGGCTGCAGCGCGCTCGGCGGATCGCGCCGAACGAGGGGTCCTGCCTCGTCGGGGCGGGCGAGGAGCGCTCCGAGCGCCGGCTGCGCGGTCTGGCCATCGCGGACGTCCTGCAGTGCGCGCGCTTGGCGGTCGATTGCGACCTTGGAGGGTCCGCTGTCGACGCGCAGCATCCCCTTGCCCGGTAGCGCATCGGGATTGCCTCGCTGCACGACCATCGTGAGCTCGCGCGCGCCGATGCCAGCGATCTCCCCAACGACTTGTCCGGCCGGCTCGAGTGCAACACGGCGGGTCTGGCCGAGGTACCGCTCGTCGACGTCGCGGGTGGTGCGGAAGACCAGCTGCCCGGGCTCTCGGCGAATATCGTCGTATGCGATCGGATCCTCGCGGCGGCGCTCAAGGTCTTTCTTGGCCTCCAGCAGCTCCGACCACCGGTCGAAGAGCCGCGCCTCCTCGCGTCGGACGCGCTCGACGGCCTGGTCAGCCTCGTGACGCGACAGCGCTTCGATGAGCGCATCAGCGTCCTCCCGTTGCGTGGCCCAGCCGTCGGTGAACACGATCGCGTGCTCGAGCGCCATAGCCCCCTCCCGTCGGCGTTCAAGGGTGTCGGGCGGGAGGTCGCGTATGCCGGTGACGATCAGCGAGCCGGTTGCCTCCGCGGCGAACCGCGCGGTGTGCAGCAGTTCGGCGCCGATCAGGTCGAGCCGGACTGCGCTCTCGGATCCCTGCCAGCCGGCGGGCTGATCTCGCTGGCGCGTGAGCGCCACGCCTTCCGCGCGCACGTCGGCCTGGAGGGCCCGCGCGGCGGCTTCGATCGTCGGATGGTTCAGCTGGGCGCGGGCCTGCTCTTTGGCCGCCTGGGTGAGGACGACGTGCAAACGCCGACGCGACGCCGGCTTGGGTTTGGGGTCGAAGGCCAGGAGCTTCTCGAGCTCGTAGAGTGCGAGGCGTGCCGTGGCCGGGCGCTCGGCTGGGTCGGTGGCCGTGAGCCAGCCGAGGATGTGCTCGCCGTCGCTGCCGACGTCACAGAGCTTGACGAGAGCGGCGTGGTCCTCGGAGCTCAGCAGGCCGGGGTCGGGGAGCAGCACGTGCAGCGCGGTCATCCCCAGCGAGTAGAGGTCGCCGCGCTCGTCGGCCGTGCCCGTCCCGGCCTCCGGCGGCGCGTATGGCGCCGAGCGGAAGTGGCTGACCGTCACGCCAAAGCGGACCGAGTCCAGCAGCTTGGCCAGGCCGAAGTCGGTGAGCTTGAGCGTCCCGTCTGCCCCGACCATGACGTTGGCGGGCTTGACGTCGCGGTGGACGATGCGTTGGGCGCTTGCGGCCCCGAGAGCACTAAGCAGCGGCACGAGGATCTCTCGCGCGACCACCGGCCAGGTCAGCGGGAGCGCCTCGTGACGCTCGGCGAGGTAGGCCAGGAGGTCGTGCTCGAGCCACTCCATCGCGACATAGTGCTGCTCGCGTCGCTCGTCGTAGCCGGCCGCGACGAACTGGACGATGTTCGGGTGGCGCAGCGCGGTGAGCGCGGCGCGCTCCCGGTGAAAGCACTCCCGCAGCACGGTGCTGTCGTGGCCGGTCCCGTCGTAGAGCTTGACCGCGACCACCCGCTGGTCCTGCTCGTGGTCGCGAGCACGGAATACATGCGCCGTGCCGCCGCGCCGTGGGGAGGAGCCAGTGAGGATGAACCGGTCAGCGACGGTGTCGATCGGCGTCATGGCCTCGCGATTTCGGGCTGGCTCGTCGGTTCACAACAGCCTCCTCGCGCGATAAGTGATGGTTTTCGGCATTCCGCCTCCCCCTCGTACGCTCGACGCGCCGCGACGTGCGATGACGTCGAACTCCCAATCAGGGGCCCGTGGCGGGACGGCGTCGTCCGTCGGTAGGAGAGATGGGGGCGATCTCATGTTCAGTGCGGGCTCGAAGCGGACGCGATATTGATCGCTGGACCGCCGCCGCAGTCCACCCATAGCCGGCGCGTGACTATGCGTGTCAAGTTCGGCTTCCGGGCCTACCGTCGCAGCAATCCCGCGCTAGTAGGCGCACGCGAGTGCGTCTTTGACCGGCCGACTCATCGGGCCCGGCTTGCGATCGATGACGATGCTCTGCTCGCCAAGCAGAAGCCTGGTGCCACGGTCGCCGAGGTGCCAAGTAACGCACCCCTCAGGCCCCGGCTGCTCGCAGCGGGTGACGAAGCCCTCGCGAAGCATCGACCGCAGAAGCGGGGTGGCTTGCTGGCGGCTCAGGCCACACCGAGCAGCGATCTCACCCGTCGTGGTCAGTGTCCACACGTGCGGGCTTCGCGCCTCCTTGCCACCGTCGACGGCGCGCAGTAGCTGCAGATACAAGTCCAGGGTTGGCGTCATAACAACACCGTAACGTTGAGCCGGACGGAGTAGACCCCTAGGGCTACTTGGACAAACCCCTCCGGCTACCCTGGATCCCGCCGCGCTAGACCGAGTCGACGAGATCGTTGATCCGCAGCGACCTGAATCCCGCCGACACCAGCTACGGCGAGCACACCCTCATCCCATCCGTACGGCCGCGCTAGCTGTCCTGCCCACGGACCTGCTGAACGCGGCTGATCGGCGGCCGGTCGCCGATCGCGGTGTGCGGGCGACGACGGTTGTAGTAGCGCAGGAACGATGACAGGGCGCGATCACGCGTCCCGCTGTCGGGCCAGATCCGCGAGCGCGCCCACTCGACGACGAGCGTCTGGTTGAAGCGCTCGAGCTTGCCGTTCCAGCGCGGCGTGTAGGCCGGCGTCGGGATGTGGCGGGCGCCGAGCTCGCGGAGCAGGCCCTGGAAGGCGTGGCTCGTGTAGGCCTTGTGGTTGTCGCTCATCACCGCCTCGACCGGGCCGCAGCCCTGCTCGCGCATCCAGGTCGCGGCGCGGGCGAGCGTGGCCGTGACCGTCACGGCGGTCTCCGAGCCGTGCAGCTCCGAGTAGGCGAGCCGCGAGCGGTCGTCGAGCACCGAGACCACGTAGACCTTGCCGGCGCCGCGCGAGCGGTGGTGGCCGCCGGCGCGGCCCGTGGCCCAGTGGCCGGGCCGCTCGAAGCGCGGCAGCTGCATGGCGTCGACGTGCAGCAGCGCGCCGGGCTCGGCCCACTCGAAGCGGCGCGTCGACTGTCGCGGCCCGCAGCGGCGCCTCCGCGAGCAGCCGTGCCGGCGCAGCACCTTCCAGACCGTCGAGCGGTGGCGGCCGACCAGCCCGGCCA
>JALZEZ010000532.1 GCA_030861775.1 Actinomycetota bacterium | reverse complement strand
GCGCCGGCTCGATGCCCAGCGCCGCGTAGATCTTGCCCTCGATCTCCTTCGCCATCGCCGGGTTCTCGCGCAGGAAGGCCTTGACGTTGTTGCGCCCCTGCCCGATGCGCTCGTCCCCGTAGGAGAAGAACGAGCCCGACTTCTGGACGATGTTGTGCTCCAGGCCGAGGTCGATGATGCAGCCCTCGGACGAGATGCCCTTGCCGTACTCGATGTCGAACTCGGCCTGGCGGAACGGGGCGGCGACCTTGTTCTTGACCACCTTCACCCGGACCCGGTTGCCAACCGCCTCGGTGCCGTCCTTCAGCGTCTCGATCCGGCGGATGTCCAGGCGCTGCGAGGAGTAGAACTTCAGCGCGCGGCCGCCCGGCTGCGTCTCGGGCGAGCCGAACATCACGCCGACCTTCTCGCGGATCTGGTTGGTGAAGATGCAGAGCGTGTTGGTGCGGTTCAGGTTGCCGGCCAGCTTGCGCATGGCCTGGGACATCATCCGCGCCTGGAGGCCCACGGTCTGATCGCCCATCGCGCCCTCGAGCTCGGCCTTCGGCGTGAGCGCCGCGACCGAGTCAATCGCCACGACGTCGACCGCCCCGGAGCGGATCAGGAGGTCGGCGATCTCGAGCGCCTGCTCGCCGTGGTCGGGCTGGGAGACGAGCAGCTCGTCGACGTCGACGCCGATGCGCTTCGCGTAGACGGGATCCATGGCGTGCTCGGCGTCGATGAACGCGCAGATGCCGCCGGTCTTCTGAGCCTCGGCCAGCACGTGGTAGAGCAGGGTGGTCTTGCCCGAGGACTCGGGGCCGAAGACCTCGACGATCCGGCCGCGCGGCACCCCGCCGACGCCGAGCGCGAGGTCGAGCGACAGCGCCCCGGTGGGAATCGCCGCCACCGACACGGCGAACGCCTCGTCGCCCATCTTCATGATCGAGCCCTTGCCGAACTGACGCTCGATCTGGCCGAGCGCGCCGGACAGCGCGGCATCACGCGCCTTGGCGGCCTTCTCCTGCTCCTTGTCCATTTCCTGGCTCCTCTGAATCTGAGAACCCCGCACGCTAAGCGGGCCGTCGGACGGATAAGGACGGAGCGCGGCCTTTTCGCCCCCCGGCCTCAGCCCGGGATCAGCGCTATCAGCGTGGCGACGAGCCCCGTCTGGGCCACGAACGAGCCGACGTGCAGGGCCACGGCGCCGCCCACCTGCGCGCGCAGCGCGACCAGCGCGGGCACGGCGCCGACGGCCAGCAGCACGAGGCCGATCGCAAGGAGGTGATCGCCGGCGAAGATCGCCAGCAGCACCGCCGCCGCGACCGCCAGCACCGAGTGCATCCGCTACTCGATCGCGACCAGGCCGGTGGCCAGCCCGGCGATCGCCACCGCAAGCACCAGGGCGACGCCCAGCCACGCCCACCAGGTGCCGCTGCCGCGCCGCCGGTGGATCGTCATGCCGGCACCGCGGCGGCCGTGCCCGGCTGCGCCAGCAGCTCGAGGAACTCGCGGCTGGTCGCGTCCTTGCCGGTGCTGCACACGACCTTCTCGCCCTCCGCCGGGGACTCGAGCGTGACCTCGGTGTTCACGGCCGCGTCGCGCACGTGCACCTGGAGCCCGGCCCGGTCCCAGACCGCCAGCTCGTCGCCGACCTTCGCCTTGCTCCGGTGCGGCCGGCACTTGAACGCGTGCACCGTGCTGGGCGTCAGCGCCAGCAGGAACTGGTTCGGCAGCCCGCCGGCGCGCTTCTTGCCGATCGTGCGCGCGACGATCGCCGCCAGCGGCGAGAACGGGCCCAGGGCGATCCCCGCGTAGCCTCCCGTGCGGTAGAAGAGCCACGCCGCCTCGACCCGCGCGTCCGGCAGCTTCTCCTGGGCGGCCTCGCGGTACTTCCCCTTCCACGCCTCGGTATCGAACATGGACATGCGGCAACCCTCCCCCATGGCCTCGCGGGCGTCAAGGATCCTGGCGCCCGCCGCGCTCGCCGGCATGGCCGCGGCCTCGCTGGCGATAATCGCCGCGGCCCGGGCCGGGCTCGACGTGCTGGTCCCGGCGGCGAAGCTGCGCTACCCGGACTGGCTGCACGGGCCGCTGGTAGGGCTCGAGCTGGATCTCGGCACCGACGACCTGGCCTGGGTGCTGGTCGCCCTCTGCGTCTCGCACCTATTCGTGCTGGGAACGGCCCGCGCCCTGTCGCCGCGCACCGCGATCGCGGCGATCGCCGGCTTCCACCTGCTCTACGTCCTGGCCCCGCCACTCCTGTCGAGCGACGTGTTCGGCTACATCGACCTCGGCCGGCTCGGCTCGGTCCACGGGATCGACCCCTACTCGCCCGCCGACACCCCCCTGCCCGACGACGACGTCTACGACTACCGCCGCTGGGGCACCGATCTCCCGGCCCCCTACGGCCCCCTGTTCGTCGCGCTCATGTACCCGATCGGGGCGCTCGGCGTCCCGGCGGCGTTCTGGACGCTGAAGGTGCTGTTCGGCGCCGCCAGCCTGGCGATCGTCGCGCTCGTCTGGCGCTCCGCGGAGCGCCTGGGC
>JALZEZ010000247.1 GCA_030861775.1 Actinomycetota bacterium | reverse complement strand
AGGCCGACGCCAACACCCCGCGCGACGCGGCCGAGGACGCCGCCCGCGAGGGCCCTCCGGACCGCGGCCGCACCGACGCCGACGCCCGCCAGGAGCTCAGCGAGGAGGAAGAGGAGGAGCTCTTCCTCGACGAGGAGGACTTCGAGGTCGATCAGGAGGAGCTGGCCGAGGCCGAGGAGCGGGAGACCGACTACGCCCCGCGCGGCCGCCGCGGCGACCGCGCCCCCGGCCCGGGCGAGCCAACCCGCGCGACTGGGCTCGCTAGGGTTGTCGCCTTCCTGCGCGCCTGCTGGGCCGAGCTCCAGCGCGTGCAGTGGCCGGACCGCCGTCAGACCACTCAGCTCACGGCGATCGTCCTCGTCTTCATCATCATCATGGGCGGCTACCTCGGATTCCTCGACTTCGTCGTCTCGCGTGTAGTTCAGGAGATCATCTAGAAGCAATGTTCCGCTGGTACGCCGTCAACACCTACTCCGGGCACGAGAACAAGGTCAAGCAGAACCTCGAGCACCGGGTGCAGTCCCTCGGACAGCAGCGCAACGTCCGCCAGATCGTCATCCCGACCGAGCAGGTGTCGGAGATGAAGGACGGCCAGAAGGTGCAGGTCGAGCGCCGCACGATGCCCGGCTACGTGCTCGTGAACATGAACCTCGACGAGGACTCGTGGACCGTCGTCAAGGGCACGCCGGGCGTGACCGGCTTCGTCGGCGCCTCGCAGAAGCCGGTGCCGCTGAGCCAGCCCGAGGTCGACCGCCTGCTCAACCGCGAGGTGGCCGAGCGGCCGCGCACCCGCGCGCAGTTCTCGATCGGCGAGTCCGTCAAGGTCGTCTCCGGCCCGCTGTCCGACTTCTCCGGCGAGATCTCCGAGATCAACGAGGACGCGGCCAAGCTCAAGGTGCTGGTCTCGATCTTCGGGCGTGAGACGCCGGTCGAGGTCGGGTTCGACCAAGTGAAGAAGATCTAGCGACGCCGGGCGTCCCGCCCGGCGCATGATGATGCGCTTCGACATCCAGTCTCAGTGACCGCTCGCTACGCTCGCTCCTAGTCATGGCCAAGAAGGTCCTCACCTTGATCAAGCTCCAGGTGCCAGGCGGCGCCGCCAACCCGGCCCCGCCGGTCGGCCCCGCGCTGGGCCAGCACGGCGTGAACATCATGGAGTTCTGCAAGTCGTTCAACGCCCAGACGCAGGATCAGGCCGGCCGGATCATCCCGGTGGAGATCACGGTCTTCGAGGACCGCTCGTTCACCTTCATCACGAAGACGCCGCCGGCGGCCGTGCTGATCAAGGAGGTGGCCGGGATCGAGAAGGGCTCGGGCGAGCCGAACCGGGAGAAGGTCGGGAAGATCACGCACGCGCAGGCGCGCGAGATCGCCGAGACCAAGATGCAGGACCTGAACGCCAACGACCTGGACCAGGCGGCGAAGATCATCGAGGGCACCGCCCGCTCGATGGGCGTGGAGGTCGTCTAGCGATGCCCAAGCACGGCAAGCGCTACCGGGAGCTCTACTCGCGCGTGGACCGCGAGCGCGACTACACGCCCGCCGAGGCGGTCACGCTGGTCAAGTCGCTCCAGTCCACCAAGGCGACGGAGACCATCGAGATCCACGTGCGCACCGGGCTCAACGTGCGGCACGCCGACCAGCAGCTCCGCGGGACCATCACCCTGCCGAACGCGCAGGGGCGCGACGTGACCGTGGCCGTCTTCGCCAAGGGCGACAAGGCGCGCGAGGCCGAGGAGGCCGGCGCCGACGTGGTCGGCGACGACGACCTGGCCAAGCGCATCGAGGACGGCTGGACCGACTTCGACGTGGCGATCGCGACGCCGGACATGATGCCGGTGGTCGGCAAGCTCGGCCGGATCCTCGGGCCCCAGGGCAAGATGCCCAACCCGAAGATCGGCACGGTGACCGCCGACGTCGGGCAGGCCGTGAGCGAGGCCAAGGCGGGCAAGGTCGAGTACCGCACGGACCGCAGCGCCATCGTGCACCTGGCGATCGGCAAGACCGACCTGAACGAGCGCCAGCTCCTCGAGAACTACGCCGCGCTGATCGACGAGCTGGTCCGGGCCAAGCCCGCCGCGGCCAAGGGCCGCTACCTGCGCACGATCACGCTGGCCACGAGCCACTCGCCGGGCGTGCGGGTCGATCCCACGCGCACGCGCGACATCCTGGAGGAGGCGATCCCCGGCGGGGACGGCGCCTCCGCCGGCAACGGCGCGCCGGACGAGGCCGCCGCGGCCGAGCCGGCCGCCTAGAGCCGCCCGCCCCCGGCCGCACGTCAGTGGGGCGGCTCGATCGGCTCCCCGTCCTCCTCGTCGCTCGGCTCGCAGCCGTCCACGTCGGGATGCATCTCCCAGCCGTGCTCCGGCTTACCCTGCTCCTCGACCGTCAGCGGGTCCGCGGCGGCCGCGACCTCGGCCGTCCAGCCGTCGATGAGCTGGTCCACCGGCGTCGGCGTCCCGTTCACGTCCACGGCTCCCCAGTCTCCGGTCCAGGTCCCGAGCTTCTCGCCCACCTTGCACGGATGGAGCTCGTTCCAGCCCTGGTCCAAGTTGTTGTGCCCGGAGTCGTACACCCAGTGCCCGGCCACGCCCAGCACGTCCGGGTTCGGCCCGTCGCTGGTGTTCAGCGAGGGGAGCCCGACGTCCGAGGCCGAGCCCTCGCTGCCCAGGCCGGCGAGGAGGCCGATGAGCGCGGCGAGCAGGGCCAGGATCGCGAGGACGACGGCGATGATGGTCCCGATCAGCGCGTTGGCCAGGCAGGCGATCAGCGCCGCCGTTGAGATCCCGAGCCCGACCTGCGCGCCGATCATCGTGTACTTCGGGCCACCGCCCTCGAACTCCACGTGGAGCACGGCGGTGTCCTTTTGCAAGTCGTATGCCGTCCATGGGAGTCCCTCGGCGGCGGTGTCGGGGTGCTCCCTGATGAGCTCGCCGAACGGGGCGGACGCCTCGGCCACCGCCTGGCTCACACCGGGCTGGCCGGGCGGCAGGAGGAGGTTGATGCTGTAGTCGGTGTCGATGTTGTCGGGGAAGTCCTTCTCGCCGGGCGGCTCGACCGACATCAGCATCCCCACCGCGGTCTTCTCGGTCGGCTCGTGCGAACCCGGCAGGCACACGAGGCGGTGATAGAGCCACCAGTCGCAGTACGCGATCAGCGAGAGCATCGCGTACACCTCGGCCGCGATGCCCATGCAGAGCGGGCCTGCCCCTGCGGCGGCGATGACCAAGACCATGATCGCCGCGAACGGCCCCCCGTAGATGAACGTCTGGACGTACTGGTTCATCTGCGAGTGGCTCGACGGGCTCTCGCACTTCGTGTGTTGCACGTAGGCCACGCTCAGCTCCCCTGCACCACGAGCGTCACCCCACCAGCGGGCCCGTCCTCGTGGTAGGCGTTGACGTTCACGTACTGCGTCCCGCTCCAGCCGTCCGGAGGCGTGATGGCCACGGCCACCTCGATCTCCTCGTTGGGGTCGAGCGACGGGTTGCTCGGGTCGATGTCGACCTGCCACCCGTCCGGGAGCGGGTGGTTGCCGGCGGCCTGCTTCGCGAGGCGCTTCCTCCGGGCGCCCTCCGGGTCGCGCCTGGCGCACGGGTCACGCGGCGGGATCCTGTACGCGTCGACGAGGAAGCGGTAGGCGTGGGGCTCGCGCGTGTCGTTGCGGAGCTTGAACTCGAAGTGCGCCGGCGAGCCCGCGTGGCCGACGTCGGTGTTCTCCTGCCCCAGGTTGTTCTCGAAGTTGACGTCGTCGGCCGGCTTCAGCAGGACCTGGAGGCAGTAGTGGCCGGGCGTCGCCGGCGTGCGCCACATGACCGACGTGAAGGCCGGGTTGCCGGGCGCACCCTTCACGCCGACGTTCACCTGGGTCGAGTCGATCGGGACCGAGACGGTCCCCGCGCCGAAGTCGAGGAACGAGAAGTGGACCGGCATCTGGACCACCGGGCCGTCGACGGACGCGTTCCAGATCCGGGCCACGACCTCGTAGTCGGTGTCGGGCTCGAGCAACGAGGACGAGACCGGTGCGCCGTCGCGCCGGAGCTGGATGTCAGGGTTGTCCCACGTGACCGCCAGCCCGAGCTTCATCAGGTGGTGTTGCGCGTAGATCAGCGGGTCGGGCCGGACGAACGACGGGTGGTCGATCGGGACGCACGGCGCCCGCGCGGTCTTGCCCTCCCTGCCCTCCGGCCGGTCCTTCTTCCGCCGCCACACCCGGCGCAGCAGCCGGATCAGCTCCACGAGCCCCTTGATCCAGCCAGGTGGCAGGATCCTCCACAGAAGGCCTGGCCTGTTCATCCTCCCCCGCGGGCGGATGCTACTCATTCGGTGACTTTTGACCAAGCCTGGCCGGAGGCGTAGACTCGCGCGCCGCGTGTACGAGTTGATCGCCATAGCGGGCGGGGTCGTGGCGGGGGTCGGCTTCGCCTCCGCGCGCTCGACCGTCGCGGCGGCGCTGTGGGTGATCGCCGGGATCGGCGCCGCCCTGACCGCGTTCATCGTCAGCGGCGAGGTGAAGCTCAGCGCAGGCTTCCTCCTCTGGGACCTGGCGCAGGTCGCGGTAGCGGGGGCGCTCTCCTACGTGGTGGCGCGCCGGCTCGTGCCGGGCCGGCGAGCCAACCCGGCGCCCTGAGCCCGACGCCGCGGGCCCCCCGGCGTCAGACCTGCCAGTGGGCGAGGTCGCGGCCCACCGTCGCGCGGAAGCGCTCGGCGTCCTCGCTCAGGGCCTCGACGAGGCCCGGCGGCAGCGGCGGCCGCGCCCCGTCCGGCTCGGACGGCGCCCTCGGGGTGCTCGCCGAGGTAGTGGTGGAGCGAGGTGGTGCCGCACTTGTCGCTCCCGATCACGATGAAGGTCGGCAGGGCGCCCACGCGACGTCCGTACCCAGGAGGGCTCGCTACCCTCTCGCCACAACGAGCTGCCCGAGACCCCCGGCAGGCGCGAGCCGTAAGACCTGGGCAGGTGGATCGGACGAGCATTCGCTCCCTCCGAGCCCGCCTGCGTGCGGGCTCTTTCGATACTTGGAGACGAGCGAGTGAACAGGGACCAGAAGGCCGCGGTCATCGACGAGGTGGCCGAGCGCATACAGGGCTCGCAGGCGATCTTCGCGATCGACTACCGCGGACTCTCGGTGAAGCAGGCGGTCGAGCTGCGCCAGCAGCTCTCCGAGGCGGGCGCCGACTTCAAGGTGGTCAAGAATCGCCTAACCATCCGCGCCGCCGACAAGGCGGGCGCCGAGGACCTGAAGGCGTTCCTCGAGGGGCCCACCGCGCTCACCTTCGTGGACGGCGACGCCGCCGTGGCCGCCAAGGCGCTGGCCACCTTCCGCCGCCAGAACAACCTTTTGGCGTTCAAGGGCGGGACGCTCGAGGGCGAGGTCCTGAGCGTCGAGCAGGTCGAATCGATCGCCCGCCTCCCGGCGCGCGACGTCCTGCACGGCCAGTTCGTGGGCGTGCTCGCCTCCCCGATCACCGGCCTGGTCCGCGGCCTGGCCTCGATGATCAGCGGCCTGGCGCGTCAGCTCCAGCAGGTCGCCGACCAGGGCCTCGTGAGCGGCGAGGCCCCGGCGGAGCCGGAGGCGGCCGCGCCGGAGGCGGCCCCGGCCGAGGAC
>JALZEZ010000051.1 GCA_030861775.1 Actinomycetota bacterium | reverse complement strand
GTCCCGGCGCCGCCGTCGAGCACGTCGTCGCCGTCCCCGCCGTCGAGCACGTCGTCGCCGGCGCCCCCGAGCAGCTCGTTCGCGTCGGCGTCGCCGGTGAGCGCGTCGCTCCCGGAGCCGCCGGTCACGTCCTCGACCGAGGGCCTGACGTTGTCGCCCTCGCCCGCGCCGCCGTCGTTGGCCACGTCGTCGAGGCTGGCCGCGACGCCCGCGGTGCGCTCGGCGTAGCTGACCCGGTCGCGGCCGGACCCGCCCTCGAGCACGTCGGCGCCCTCGGCGCCGATCAGCACGTCGTTGCCCCAGATGCCGTCGAGCGAGTCGTTGCCGGGCCCGCCGTCCATCGTGTCGCTGACGCCGCCGCCGCGCAGGACGTCGTTGCCGAGGCCCCCGTAGACGGTGGAGGGCGCGAGCAGGTTGACGTAGACCTCGTCGTTGCCGTCACCGGCGTCGACGACCACGCCCGGGACGACCGCCAGCAGGCAGTCGACGCGCTTGCCGGCCGGCGCCGTGCAGCCGCTGCCGGCGGTGACAGAGCTGATGCCGTCGTCCTCGAAGCGGACGCCGCCGGTGACGATGCTGACCGTCAGGACGTTGGCCTCGCCGGAGGCGGCGGTGAAGGTGGGCTTGCCGTCGACCACCGCGACGGTGGCGGCGGAGGCGCTCGCCGGGAGGGCGAGCGCGAGCGCCGCGAGGGCGATCAGGGGTCGGGTGATGCGGGTCATCGGGCCTGGATTCCTTTCCGGGTCTGTCTGGTGCTTCAGCCGCCGAGCGGCGTCACGAGCGACGCCGCGGCGGCGGGTACGGCGGGTGCCTCGGTGAGCGGGATCCGTCCCGCCTCCACCTCGGCGCAGATCGCGTCGACCACGTCCGGGTCGAAGCGGGTGCCCTTGCAGCGCCGCAGCTCGGCCACTGCCTCCTGCGGCGCCATCGCGGGCTGGTACGGCCGCTCGTCCGTCATCGCGTGGTACGCGTCGCAGACCGCGATGATCCGCGAGGCGAGCGGGATCTGCTCTCCGGCGAGCCCGTCGGGATAGCCGGTCCCGTCGAAGCTCTCGTGGCTCGAGCGGACGAGCTTCGCGATGTCGGCCAGCGCCGGGGCGGCGGCGAGGATCCGCTCGCCGACGAGCGTGTGGTGGCGGACGAACTCGAGCTCGCCCTCGTCGAGCGGGCCGGGCTTGTTGAGGATCTCGTCCGGCACCGCCATCTTCCCGATGTCGTGCAGCTCCGCCGCCCGCGCGACGTCGTCGAGCTCCTCGGGGGCGAGGCGCATCCGCTGGCCGACGGTGATCGCCACCTGGGCCACCTCGGCCAGGTGGGTGTGGAGGTCGGGCTTTCGGGCGTGGAGGACCTGGAGGAGCACGTCGCGCGTCTGCTGGCCGATCGCCGTACTGCGGCGCTCGCCCTTCTGGCCGTAGAGCCGCTGGTCGGCGATCTGCATGGCCCCCGCGGCGTGGTCGGACTCGAGCGGGACCAGCACCATGCCGTGCGAGGCGGTCACGCGGAAGCCCTGGCCGTGCTCGGTGAGGGCGCCGGTGGCGTCGGCGACCATGGCCATCGCCTCCGCCGGCCCGCCCGGGGCCAGCACGCAGAACTCGTCGCCACCCAGGCGGTAGGCGCGCCCCCCGTGCGGCCGGGCGGCCACCTCGAGGTTGCGGCCGAGGCGGGCCAGCAGGGCGTCGCCGGCGGGGTGGCCGAAGTTGTCGTTGTAGCGCTTGAAGCCGTCGAGGTCGAAGAGGGCCAGCGCGCGCGGGTTGTCGCGGTCGGCGAGCGCGACCTCGTGGGTCAGCTCGACCATCAGGCGGCGGCGGTTGCCGAGGCCGGTCAGGGCGTCCGTGAGCGCCTCACGGCGGCTGTTGGACAGCATCCGCAGGTTCTCGCCGAACGTCATCGCCGTGCGGACGATCACCGCGAGCATGCAGGACGACGCGAGCATGACCGCGGCGGCGTCCACCGGGTGCCAGTGGTCCCAGACCAGCACGCCGAGCGAGGGCAGCGCGAAGGCCACCGGCAGGACCAGCATGCGCCAGCCGCCGAGGTGGATGTCGCCCTTGCTGCGGGTCGGCTCCCAGGCGGCGAAGCCCACCAGCAGGGTGGCCGCCGGCCACAGGGCGTCGAGGATCGTGCCCTCGGCGTAGGTGCCCTGGGTGGCCTGGTAGAGGTAGATGCCGTCGGCCACCGCCATCGCGGTCAGGCCCAGGCCGATCATCGTCCAGGCCCGGCCCGGGCGCCACGAGGTCAGGGCGAAGACGCCCATGACCATCGACAGCATCAGCATGTCGCCGATCGGGTAGGCGAGGTCGGTGGCCACCTGGATCGGGGTGGCCAGGCCGTCGGAGTTGCTGGCCTCGGCCAGCGGGGAGAAGACCGCCACCTCGCCCACGGCGGAGACCGCGAGGGCGGCCACGACGCCGTCGAGCCACACGCTGGCGCGGGTCTCGCGCAGGCGCGAGCGCATGAGCAGCAGGAGGGCGGCGTAGGTGGCCGGGTAGAACGAGAGCCAGAGCGCGTCGCTCAGCGACGGGTACGGCGGCTCCTCCATCCCCGAGAGGTAGAAGCTGTTGTAGATCTCGGCCGCGGCCCAGAGGAGCAGCGCGCCGCCCAGGACGATCCAGGCCCCGCGGTGCTCGCGCACGCGGATGGCGCGCAGCAGGCAGGAGCTCGCCGCGAGGAGGACCAGCCCGTTGTAGAGGTAGTCGTTGAAGAACGTGTCGAGGCCCTCGCCCCCGAAGCCGACCCCGACGTGGAGCGCGTAGGCGACCAGCGCGACGAACGCACCGAGCTGAACGGCCCGTAGGAACGTGCGGGGCTTTTCCGTCACGGCGGCTTCCATGCTTCGATCCCGCCCGCGCGAACGGGCGTCAGAGGCACATATCGGCGGCTGGGGCCGCAACCGTGAGCGTGTCGGCGCCGCCCACGGCCGGCGGTGGGCGGTCCCCCCTCAAAGGGGGTCCCCGATGTGGCTCAGGTCGAGGCCCGCCGCACGCGCGGCGGCGGCCAGCGGGCGTATCGCCTCGGCCGTCGGAAGAGCGCTGGGGCGGGTCGAGTAGCGGGAGGAATCGTGCAGCAGGACGATCGCCCCCGGTGCCAGGTCGCGGACGGCCAGGTCCGCGATCCGCTCCGCCGGGATCGGCTCCCAGTCGCACCCCCAGGCGGACCAGTAGACCGGCGTGAGGCCCAGCTTCCGGCAGGCCTCGTAGGAGTGCTCGCTGAAGCGCCCGTACGGGGGACGGAAGAGCTTGGCGGGCTCCCCCACGGCCACCTCGAAGGTCCCCACGGCGCGGGCGACCTCGTCGCGGGCGGCCTGCGGGGCCAGCTGCTCATGGTGCGGGTGGGTGGCGCCGTGCAGGGCGAGCTGGTGGCCGCGGGCCCGGGTCTCGCGCGCGATCGCGTGGTGGCGGTGGAGCTGCTCGCCTACGACGAAGAAGGTGGCTGTGAGGCCCGCCTCGTCGAGGGCGTCGAGCACCGCGGGGGTGGAGTCCGGGTCCGGGCCGTCGTCGAAGGTGAGGGCGGCGCGGTCGCCGGTCAGGCGCTCGAGGGCCGGGAAGCGGCGCCAGTCCTCGAGCATCGCGACCTGTTCGCGGAAGCCCGGCACATCAGCCCGCGATGCGCTGCTCGCCGGCCTTCAGCAGGCGCTCGCGCAGCTCGCCCTCCTCCTCGGGGGTGGGGTCGAACTGGGCCGGGTCCGGCAGGTCGTCGAGGCCGCTGAGGCCGAACAGGCGCTGGAAGAGGTCGGCGGTGCGGTAGAGGATCGCCCCGAACTGCGAGCGCCCCGACTCCTCGATCAGCCCGCGCTCGAGCAGCGTGCCGACCGCGGACTCCGAGGCCACCCCGCGGATGCGCGCGATCTCCGGGCGTGAGACCGGCTGGAGGTAGGCGACGATGGCCAGGCACTCGGCCTGGGCCTGGGTCAGGGGCGGGGTGCGGGGGCGGCTGAAGAGGCGGCGCGCGGCGTGCTCGGCCACCGGGTCGGTGGCCAGCGTGAAGCCGCCGCCGATCTCGCGCAGGACCACCCCGCGCCAGCCCTCGGCGTAGTGCTCGCGCAGGCGGGCCACGGCCTCGACCACCTCGCCCTCGCTGGTCTCGGCGGCGTCGGCCAGCTCGGTGGCGGTCAGCGGCTCGGGCGAGAGGAACAGCAGCGCCTCGATCACGCGGGCGAGCTCGTTCACGGGGCGGTCACCACGATCGGCTCGAACGGGCCGCCCTGCTCCCAGTCGGCCTCGCCCTTCTTGTAGAGCTCGAGGAGGGCGAAGATCGTGACGGCCTGGGTGACCCGGTCGGCGCCCGCGACGGCGTCCTCGAACGGGAAGCTGCGGCGCTCCTCGAGGAGGTCGCGGAGGTGCTGGAGGCGCATCTCCACCGTCACACGCGGCTTCGCCATGTGGCGAAGGTCGATCGGCGGCGGGCTCCGGAGCAGGTCGCCGATGGCGGACGCCAGCGAGTCGGGCTCGTAGGCCTTGCCGGCCAGGTCGAGCGAGACCCGCCGCAGCGGGGCGGGGATCGGCGCCGAGCGGTAGCGGAAGCCGCTCTCCTCGGCCAGGCGGTCGCGCAGCCAGCCGGCGGCGCGCTTGTGACGGGAGTACTCGAGCAGGCGGGCGAGCAGCTCGTCGGCGGCCTCGCCGGGCTCCCACTCGAGTCCCTCGTCCTCCTCGCCCGGCAGCATCAGCCGCGACTTCAGCTCGAGCAGAGCCGCGATCAGCACGAGGAACTCGGTGGTGGCCTCGAGGTCGAGCTCGCCCGTCCTTTCGAGGTACTCGACATAGGCGAGCACGACCTCGGCCAGCTCCACCTCGGCAAGCTCGATCTCCTCGCGCAGGACGAGGGTCAGCAGCAGGTCGAACGGACCCTGGAAGACCTCGAGGTCGAGGTCGAGGGCGGCGGCGCGCATCGGGGGCGATGCTACCCAGGGCGCCCGACGCCCCGAGAACGGCGGCACTTAGGGGCGCACGAAGGGGGTGAAGTCACTTCCGTCCAATATTTGGACGCAATCGACGACACCCCCCCCTCCCTACCCAGCCGCAGTAACGCCGGGCTACCGCGCCGGGCCGACGCCCATCCTCTCCCGAACCTCCTCCATCGTCGCCCGGGCGATCGTCCGGGCGCGGTCGGCGCCGTCGGCCAGGACGGCTTCCAGCCGGCCGGGGTCGGCGGCCAGCTCCAGGTAGCGGTCGCGGATCGGGGCCAGGGTGGAGACGACGGTCTCCGCCACCGCGCCCTTGAAGTCGCCGTAGCCCTTCCCCTCGAACTCGCCCTCGACCTGCTCGGGCCCCACCCCGCGCAGCACGGCCATCACCTCGATCAGGTTCGCGATGCCCGCCTTGCCGGGCCCGCGCACCACCTCGCGGCCCGAGTCGGTCACCGCGCTCTTGACCTTCTTGGTCATCGCCTTGTCGTCGTCGGCGATGTAGAGCGTCCCGTTCTCGGTCCCGAACGTCGTGGACATCTTGCGCTCGGGGTCCTGGAGGTCCATCACGCGGCCGCCGACGTCCGGGATCCGGTGGTCGGGGGGCACGAGCGTGTCGCCGAAGCGCGAGTTGAAGCGCACGGCGATCTCGCGCATCAGCTCTATGTGCTGCCGCTGGTCGTCCCCCACCGGCACCTCGTCCGCCTTGTAGAGCAGGACGTCGGCGGCCTGGAGCACCGGATACAGGAACAGCCCGGCCGAGACCAGCTCACGGGCCCCCGCGGACTTCTCCTTGAACTGGTGCATGCGGTTGAGGTCGCCGTGGGCCGTGAGGCACGAGAGCAGCCAGCACAGCTCGGTGTGCTCGCGCACGTCGCTCTGGCGGAAGAGGATGCAGCGGCCCTTGTCGGGCTCGAGGCCTGCGGCGAGCAGGATCGCCGTGGTGTCGAGGACGTTCGAGCGCAGCTCGGCGGGGTCGAACGGCACGGTCATCGCGTGCAGGTCGACGATGCAGTAGATCGCGGGGTCGCCGCGGTCCTGCCCCTCCACGTACTGCCGGATCGCGCCTATGTAGTTGCCGAGGTGCTTCTGGCCGGTCGGCTGGATGCCGCTGAAGATGCGCACGCGGCCAGGCGTCAGATCGAGCCGCGCGAGACGGCCTCGGGCTCGTCCGGGTCACCCGGCGGGTCCTTCTCCGGGGCGCGCTGGCGGACGACCGGGCGGCGGGCGGCGCCGCCCTCGTCGAGGCGGCGGACCGGCGTGGTGTGCGGCGCGTTGCGCGCTATCTCCGGGTCCTCCTTCGCCTCCTCGAGCAGCGCACGCACGGCCTCGGCGAAGCGGTCGAGCGTCTCCTTGGTCTCGGTCTCGGTGGGCTCGACCATCAGGGCCTCGTCCACAAGCAGCGGGAAGTACACCGTCGGCGGGTGGACGCGGAAGTCGAGCAGCCGCTTGGCGATGTCGAGCGTCTTGATCCCCAGCTCCTGCTTCGCCCCCTTGCCGGAGAGGACGAACTCGTGCATGCAGGTGCGGTCGAACGCGATCGGCAGGTACTCGCCGATACCCGGCTCGGCCAGCAGTGCCTTCAGGTAGTTGGCGTTGAGGACGGCCATCTCGGCCACGTCGCGCAGCCCGTCGGCGCCGATCGAGCGGATGTACGCGTACGAGCGCACGAACACCCCGAAGTTCCCCTGGAAGCCGCGCAGGCGGCCGATCGACTTGGGGGCCTCGTGCTCGAGGTCGAAGCGCGGCTCGGAGCCGTTGGAGCCGCTGCGCTGCACCACGCGGGGCACCGGCAGGAACGGCTGGATCCGGTCGGAGACCGCGATCGGCCCGGCGCCGGGCCCGCCGCCGCCGTGCGGCTGCGTGAACGTCTTGTGCAGGTTGAAGTGGACGATGTCGAAGCCCATGTCCCCCGGCCGCGACACGCCCACGACCGCGTTCAGGTTCGCCCCGTCGTAGTAGAGCGTGGCCCCCGCCCCGTGCACGATCCGCGCGATCTCCTCGATGTTCTTGTCGAACAGCCCGAGCGTGTTGGGGTTGGTGAGCATCAGGCAGGCCACGTCGTCGGTGGCCTTCTCGCGCAGGTCGTCGAGGTCCACACCTCCGTCGGGCGCCGTGCCCACCTTCACCACCTCGTAGCCGGCCATCGTCACGGTGGCCGGGTTGGTGCCGTGGGCCGTGTCGGGCGTGAGCACCTTGTGGCGCTGCTCGCCGCGGTCCTCGTGGTAGGCGCGCGTGAGCAGGAGGCCGGCCAGCTCGCCGTGCGAGCCGGCGCTCGGCTGGAGCGAGACGTGCGGCAGCCCGGCCACCTCCGACAGCGCCCGCTCCAGGTTCCACATCAGCTCGAGCGCCCCCTGGGCGAACTCCGGCTCCTGGGCCGGGTGCAGCTTGGCGTGCCCCGGCAGCGCCGCCACCCGCTCGTTCAGCTTCGGGTTGTACTTCATCGTGCACGAGCCGAGCGGGTAGAAGCCCGTGTCGAGGTCGAAGTTCTTCTTGCTCAGGTTGTTGTAGTGGCGGACGATCTCCGGCTCGGCGATCTCGGGGAGGTCCGGCGGAGCCTTCCGCACCGCGGACGGCGGAAGCAGGTCCTCCACGGGGACCTCGGGGACGTCCGTCTCGGGCGGCGTGAACGCCCGGCGGCCCTCGCGCGAGCGCTCGAAGATCGTCATGGTCACCTCCGCGGGGCTTCCAGCCCCGCGCTCTGAGCCCGCACCTCGGCTTCCAGCCTCGCGTGTACGGTCGCGCTCCGCGCGCCCTTCCTCGGCCGGCCTCACGCGTGCACCTCCTCCCGGGCGCCGGCGAGCACGGCCGCCAGGCGGTCGATCTGCTCGCGTGTGCGGCGCTCGGTGATGGCGATCAGCAGGCCGTCCTCGTACTCGGGGTAGTCGCGGCCGAGGCGGTAGCCGGGGTTGATGCCCTGCTCGCGCGCACGGCGCGCGGCGGCGTCGAGGCCCGGCACCCGCACGGCGAACTCGCGCACGACCGGGCCCGGGTTGATCTGCTCCAGCCCGAGCTTCTCGCGCGCGTATGCGGTGCGGCGCAGCATCAGCTCGCCGATCTCAACCACCCCGCGGCGCCCCAGCCACGACAGGTAGATCACGCCCGCCAGCGCGTTCAGCGCCTGCGCCGTGCAGATGTTGTGGGTGGCCTTCTCCCGGCGGATGTGCTGCTCGCGGGTCTGGAGGGTGAGCACGAAGCCGCGCTTGCCGTCGGCGTCCACGGTCTCGCCCGCGATCCGCCCCGGCATCTTGCGGATGTACTGCTCCTGGGCGGCGAAGAAGCCGAACGACGGGCCGCCGAAGTCGAGCCGGTTGCCGAGCGGCTGGCCCTCGCCCACGGCCACGTCCACGCCGTAGGCGCCGGGCGGCTCGAGGATGCCGAGCGTCATGGCGTCGACCTGGCAGACGACCAGCGCGCCCGTCCGCTTCGCGGCCTCCACCAGCGGCCCGAGGTCCTCCACCGTGCCGAGGAAGTTGGGCTGCTGGAGGAAGACGGCGGAGGTGTCGTCGTCGATCGCGGCGGCCAGGGCCTCGAGGTCGGTGGCGCCGGCCTCGTCGAGCGGGGTCTCGACCAGCGTGGTGCCGAAGCCGCGGCCGTAGGTCGCGACCGCGGCCCGCGAGTGCGGGTGCAGCCCGCGGCTCGCCACGAACTTCGTCCGCTTGTTCTGGAGCTTGGCCAGGTAGCCGGCGGAGGCCACCGACGACGGGCCCTCGTAGAGCGAGGCGTTCGAGACCGGCAGCCCGGTCAGCTCCGAGATCGCCGTCTGGTACTCGAACATGACCTGGAGGCCGCCCTGCGAGATCTCCGGCTGGTACGGCGTGTAGGGCGTGAGGAACTCCGAGCGGGAGATGATCGAGTCGATCAGCGCCGGCTGGTAGTGGTCGTACATCCCCGCGCCCGCGAAGGTGACCTCGGAGTCGGCGTGGCGGTTGCGCTCCGCGAACGCGGCCAGGTGGTCGAACACGTCCTGCTCGGACATGCCCTCCGGCAGGTCGAGCGGGCGGTCGAGCCGGACCGACTCCGGCACGTCCGCGAACAGCTCCTCGACCGAGCCGGCGCCGATCTTCGCGAGCATCTCGCGGCGGTCCTGGTCGGTTGCGCTCGTGTAGCGGGTCACTTGGCTCCCTTGAGGAGCTCCTGGTAGGCCCCGACGTCCATCAGCTTGTCCGCCTGCGCGGGCTCGCTCAGGCGCACGCGCACGAGCCAGCCATCGCCGTAGGGGTCGTCGTTGATCTTCTCGGGCGCGGTGCCGAGCGAGTCGTTGACCTCGATGATCTCGCCCGACAGCGGCGCGATCACGTCGGAGACCGCCTTGACGGACTCGACCTCGGCGTAGGTCTGGTCGGCCGTGACCTGCGCCCCGACCTCGGGCGGGTCGAAGAACACGACCTCACCGAGCTGGTCCTGGGCGAACCAGGTGATCCCGAAGGTCGCCTCCTCGCCCTCGACCAGGGCCCAGTCGTGCTCCGCGTGGTAGAGCAGCTCCGACGGGTAGGTCTCCTCGGCCACTCAGCCCTCCCTCCTGTAGAGCGGCCGCTCGCGCACCTCGGCTGGGCGGCGCTTGCCGCGGACGTCGACCTCGATCGGCGTGCCCGGCTCGGTCGCCGCCAGTGGCACGTAGCCCATCCCGATCCCGGTCTCGAGGCAGGGCGACATGGTCCCGCTCGTGACCACGCCCTCGCCGTGCTCGGTGTGGATCGGGTTGCCCTGGCGGGGGATGCCGGGGCCGGTGAAGGCGAAGGGGACGATGCGCTCGGCGGGCTCGAGGGCCTTCAGGGCCTCGGAGCCGACGAAGCCCGTGTCGAGCTTGCAGACCCAGCCGAGGCCGGCCTCGATCGGGTTGCGGTCCTCGGACAGGTCGTTGCCGTAGAGGTGGAAGCAGACCTCGAGGCGGAGGGTGTCGCGGGCGCCGAGGCCGACCGGGGTGGCGCCGGCGTCGGTGAGCGCGTCCCAGACCGTCTCCGCGTCGCCGGGCCGGACGAGGAGCTCGACCCCGTCCTCGCCGGTGTAGCCGGTGCCGCACACGAGCGCTTCCGCGCCGGCCACGCGGGTCTCGGCGGCGCGCATGCGGGCGGGCGCCTCGCCCTCGAGGAGGGGCGCCAGCAGCTCGCGGGCCTTCGGGCCCTGGAAGGCGATCATCGCCCAGTCGGCGGCGGCGTCCGTGACGGTCACGTCGAAGCCGTCCGTGTGGGCGGCCATCCACTCGTGGTCCTTCTCGTGGTTGCTCGCGTTGGTGACCGTGAGGTAGCGGTCGTCGGCGAGGCGGTAGGTGAAGAGGTCGTCGAGCACGCCGCCGTCGTCCCTGCACAGGACCGAGTACTGGGCGCCGCCGACCGGGATCTTCGTCACGTCGTTCGAGAGCACGCGCTGGAGGAAGGCCTGCGCGTCCGGCCCGCTGGTCTCGACCTCGCCCATGTGCGAGACGTCGAAGATCCCCGCACCCGTGCGCACCGCGACGTGCTCCTGACGGATGCCCTCGTACTGCACCGGCATCTCCCACCCGGCGAACGGCACGAGCCGCGCCCCGGCCGCCTCGTGGCGGTCGTAGAGCGGGGTACGGCGGAGGGTTTCGGAGGCGACGGCCAAGCGGCCGAGACTCTACCGACGGGGTTGGCCGCTCCCTGATGCGAGTCGACGCACGGGATCAGCCTACCTCCGGGGCTTGCCCGCCCTCAAGTGCCGTATAGCGCCCTGACACCGTGTAGACATCGGCACCCTGGATCACCATGAATGTGTCAGGTAGCGGCGACGCGACATCGTCCTCCCGCAGCCAGAGCGATCCATCGACCGGCTTCGAGAGAACAATTTCCCGAGGCTCGTCGGCTTCGAGCGTATAGCTCACCACCAGCCCGGCCACAGCCCTGCCATCGCGCAGTTCGACGGTCCCATATACGCCGTGATCCTTCGGTACGAACTTGTGGAAGGCGGCATACCAGGCTGTCTCGCCGGGACCGATGACAGCATCGCCTCGGTGAAGCATTTGAGTTGTGATGAGCGCGACAAGGCCATAGCTCAGACTTATGACGACGAGGAACGCGACGAGTGAGCGCAGGGGCTCCGTAGTGACGTAGTCGGCCGGTCCTTTCGCGAGGCTCTCGGTATCGAGCAATCCGGTGGCCTCGCCCAGTGCCAACGCGGAGAGCACCGCAACGCCGCTCGCGAGCGCACCGAAGACGACAAACTCAACACCCTCTTCGAGCGCGGTGCGCTCGTAGCGAGGTGCCCGGACCTGTGACAGCCGGACATAGAGATACCCCGGCCCCGCCCCCGCCGCAAAGACGACGAGGCCGAGGAGGGTGTCGGGCAGCACCTGGCTCTAGGTGTTCTCGGCCGAGCCCGAGTCGCTCGTCCCACTCGACGAGGACGGCGCAGCGCCAGGAGAGCCGTTTCCGCTGGAATCTCCCGCCGGGGCAGCCGAGACGGGCGCGGGCGAGCCCTGGGGCCCCGCCGGGTTCAGTCCCCCGATTGGAGGGCCATCTGGAGCCACCGCCGCAGTGGGCGCAAACCCCATGGCCCCGTGCTCTATGAGGCCCAGATCGACCGGGCGAGCATCGCTCAGGTTTCCGTCCGAGCCAGAGTTATTCATCTCTTCTTCAGCCATCTTGCGCAGTGTAAGCGCTGCTCCGGCGGCATCCTGCCGGCCGGTCGCGCCCGCGCGGCAAGGTGCCGTAGCCCGGCCCTAGTCCTTCAGGAAGCTCGGGACGTCGATGTCGTCGTCGCCGATCTCGAGCGACGAGCGGTCGCGGTCGTCGAAGACCGGGGTGCGGCCGGCCGAGGCGTCCGCCGGGCGGTCGCGGCGCGGGCGCTCGCGCTCGCGCGAGGAGCGCTGGACGTCGAACAGGCCGCCGCTCCCGGCGCCCGTGCGGCGGTCGAAGCCGGTGGCGATCACGGTCACCCGCAGCTCGTCGCCGGCGGACTCGTCGATGACCGAGCCGAAGATGATGTTCGAGTCCGACGCGGCCGCGCTCTGGATGATCTCGGCCGCCTCGTTGACCTCGAACAGGCCCAGGTCGGACCCGCCGGTGATGTTCAGCAGGATCCCGGTGGCGCCCTCGACCGACTTCTCGAGCAGCGGACTGGAGATCGCGGCCTTGGCGGCCTCGGCCGCGCGGCTCTCGCCGCTGGCCGCCCCGATGCCCATCAGCGCCGAGCCGGCGTCGTGCATGATCGTCCGCACGTCCGCGAAGTCGAGGTTGATCAGGCCCGGGATCGTGATCAGGTCGGTGATGCCCTGGACGCCCTGGCGCAGGACGTCGTCGGCCATGCGGAAGGCGTCGAGGATGCTCGTGCGGCGCTCGACGATCCCCAGGAGCTTCTCGTTCGGGATGACGATCAGCGTGTCGACCTGCTGGCCGAGGTTGTCGATCCCGTCCTCGGCCTGGCGCGAGCGCTGGCTGCCCTCGAACAGGAACGGCTTGGTGACGACGCCGACCGTGAGCGCGCCGATCTCGTGCTTGGCGATCTCCGCGATGACGGGCGCCGCGCCGGTGCCGGTGCCGCCGCCCTCGCCGGCGGTGACGAACACCATGTCCGCGCCCTTGAGCGCCTCCTTGATCTCGTCGCGGCTCTCGTTCGCCGCGCCGTAGCCCGTGTCCGGGTTCGCGCCGGCCCCGAGGCCCCGGGTGAGCTGGCCGCCGATCTGGAGCTTGATGTCGGCGTCGCACATCTGCAGCGCCTGCGCGTCGGTGTTGACCGCGATGAACTCGACGCCCTTCAGCCCCGCGTCGACCATCCGGTTGACCGCGTTCGTGCCGCCGCCTCCCACGCCGACGACCTTGATCACCGCCAGGTAGCTACCTGTGTCCATCGCTCCCAGTTCCATGTCGGGTCCGTCCGAGCGGCGGCCAAACGGTGCCTTCATTCCGTCCGACCCTCAAGCGATAGTTGAGAGTTTTGCCCCCGCACGGGCGTCGCAAATTCCGCACTGTAGGGGGTTTTCGGGCCGGGTGTCAATGACCGGCAAGATCTCGTGCGCCGGTGGTAAAGCCTGAAGCGGTGGTTGAGAGTGCGAACCCTCGACCGTCGGTTGAGGGTTCGCGGCGGGCTCACGGTGTTGCCTGTGGCTGTGCCGGGGCGGGGCCGGCCGGCGCGGCGGGCGTGACGCCGGTGGCCCCGGGCGTGGCGGGCGAAGCGGGCGCGCCCTGGGTGCCGG
>JALZEZ010000531.1 GCA_030861775.1 Actinomycetota bacterium | reverse complement strand
GACCCCCGACCACGGCCCCGCGCGCGTGGACCCGAGGAGCGGCGCGGTACTCGTCACGGCGCGCCCTCCGCTGATCGCCTTCAACGTGGACCTCGCAACCGACGACGTGGAGCTGGCCAAGCAGATCGCCGCCGACCTGCGCGAGTCCGGCGGCGGCCCGCCCGGTGTGCGCGCAATCGGCCTCCACCTGCCGCACCGCAACCGCGCGCAGGTCTCGTTCAACGTCCACGACCACCGCGCCGCGCCGCTCGGAACGCTCGTGGAGGCCGTCGCGAGCCGCGCGGAGATCGCCGAGGCCGAGCTGGTCGGCCTGGCGCCGGCCGCGGCCCTGGAGGGCCTGCCGCCAGAGCTGCCCCTGCGCGACTTCGACCCCAACAAGCACGTGATCGAGAACGCGTTACGCTCGATCATCTAGATGGCCCAGACCAAGAAGAAACGCCCCCGCAAGCACCGCGGCACGCAGGCCGGCACGATCGAGGCGCGGGGGCGTACCGGCCGCCCGCAGACGGCCGCCGAGGCCAAGCAGATCCGTCGCGACCGCCGCGCGGAGCGCATGAGCACGCCGCCCACCTGGAAGAGCGCGTTCAACCGCTCGGTGCTCTCCGCGCTCGCCTTCGGCGTGCTCACGATCCTCGTCTTCGGGTGGTCGATCGGGCAGGCCCTACCGGTGGCCGCGGCGCTGGTGTTCCTCTACCTCCCGTTCAGCTACGTCACCGACCGCTGGTTCTACAACCGGCGCCAGCGACGGGCCGCCGCAGGGCGGTAGCCTGACGGCCATGGACGTGCGCATGTTCACCGTGGGGCCGGTGGCGGAGAACACGTTCCTGTTCCGTCGCGACGACTCGGACCGGGCTCTGATCGTCGATCCCGGCGACGAGGCGCCGAAGCTGCTGGGCGCGATCGAGGAGCTCGGCGTCACGCTCGACGGCATCCTCCTCACCCACACGCACTTCGACCACATCGGCGCCGTGGCCCCGATCGCGCGCGCGACGGGCGCCGAGGTCTGGGTGCCGGAGATCGAGAAGGTCGTGCTCGCCGACATCAACAGCTACCAGCCGTTCGCCGGCATCGGGCCGTTCGAGGACTGGGACGCCGAGCACACCGTCTCCGGCGGTGAGAAGCTCGAGCTGGCCGGCTTCGAGATCGACGTCCTCTTCACGCCCGGCCACAGCCCCGGCCACGTGACCTACGCGGTCGCCGACGAGCAGGCGCTGTTCTCGGGGGACGTGCTCTTCCAGGGGAGCGTCGGCCGCACCGACCTCCCCGGCGGCGACTGGTCCACGCTGCTCGAATCGATCCGCACGCTGGTCGACTCCTATCCCGAGGAGACGACGGTCTACCCGGGCCACATGGGGATCACGACCCTCGGGCGCGAGCGCGCGACGAACCCGTTCCTCGTCGAGCTTGCCCGCGGGTAGCGTCCAAGCTCCCCGGGGCACCTTCGACGTGCTCCCCGAGGAGGGGCGCGCGCGCACTGCGCTGGGCGACATCTGCCGCGAGGTCCTGGCCGACTACGGCCCGATCGAGACGCCGGTCTTCGAGTCCACCGAGCTGTTCGAGCGCGGCGTGGGCGACACCACCGACATCGTCGAGAAGGAGATGTTCACGTTCGAGGACCAGGGCGGACGCTCGATCAGCCTCCGCCCCGAGGGCACCGCGGGCGTGTGCCGCGCCTACCTCGAGCACGGCATGCACAAGCTGCCCCAGCCGGTGAAGCTGCGCTACTGGGGCCCGTTCTTCCGCTACGAGGCCCCGCAGGCCGGCCGCTACCGGCAGTTCACGCAGGTGGGGGTGGAGGCGATCGGCTCGGACGACCCCTCGCTGGACGCCGAGGTCATCCTGCTGCTGGCGGAGGTCCTCTCGAAGGCGCGCGTGACCGCGGAGCTGCGCCTGTCGAGCCTGGGGACGCCCGAGACCCGGCGCAGGTACTCCGACGAGCTGCGAGCGCACCTGCGCGCGCACGAGGACCAACTGTCCGACGACGTCCGGGGTCGCCTCGATCGCAACCCGCTGCGCGCCTTCGACTCCGACCACGAGGGCACCCGGGCGGCCCTGGAGGACGCTCCGCTCCTGCTCGACTTCCTGAGCGACGAGGACCGCGACCACTTCGCCGAGGTCCGCCGGCTCCTCGACGCCGAGGGGCAGGACTACGTGGTCGACGGCCGGCTGGTGCGCGGTCTCGACTACTACACCCGGACGGTGTTCGAGTTCTCGAGCGGTCAGCTCGGAGCGCAGAACCAGGTCGGCGGCGGCGGCCGCTACGACGGCCTCGTCGAGGTGCTCGGCGGCCCTCCGACCCCGGGGGTGGGATGGGCGGCGGGCATCGAGCGGATACTCCTCGCCCAGCGTGACAAGGCCGCGCCGGACCAGGACGGCGTCTTCGTCGCGGTGGCCAAGCCCGAGCGGCGCGCGGATGCCTTCGGGATCGTGCGCGAGCTGCGCGACGCGGGCGTGGCAGCCGAGATGGAGCACACCGAGCGGTCGCTCAAGGGTCAGCTCAAGCAGGCCGACCGCCTCGGGGCTCACTACACGGTGATCC
>JALZEZ010000530.1 GCA_030861775.1 Actinomycetota bacterium | reverse complement strand
GCGATACTGACGCCGTGCCCGCCGCCGCCGACTACGAGCGCTACGAGAACGCGTTCGGCGACCGCGACGCGCCGTTCGCGTTCGTGGACCTCGACGCGATGTGGGCCAACGCGGCCGAGATGCTCGGGCGGGCCGGCGGGAAGCCGATCCGGGTGGCGAGCAAGTCGGTGCGCTGCCGCGAGATCCTGCGGCGGATCCTCGCGCGCGACGGGTTCCGCGGACTGATGACCTACACGCTGCGCGAGAGCCAGTGGCTCGGCCTCGAGGACATGCTCCTGGCCTATCCGACGGCGGATCGCGAGGCGCTCCGGCGGGATCCCCTCCCCGTCCTCATGATCGACTCGGTCGAGCACCTCGACCTGATCGGCCGTCCCGCGCGGGTGTGCATCGAGGTGGACATGAGCTATCCGATCGCCCGCACCCGGATCGGGCCGAAGCGCTCACCGATCCGGACGGCCGACCAGGCGGCAGCGCTCGCCCGTGCCGCCGTCGATCGCGGCTTCACGGTGGCCGGCGTGATGGGCTATGAGGGCCACGTCGCGGGCGTCGGCGACCGTCCCGCGGGCAAGCGCGTTCGCGGGGCGGCCATACGCGCGATGCAGCGCGCCTCGGTGAAGGAGATGGCCTCGCGCCGGGCGGAGATCGTGGCGGCGGTGAACGAGGTCACGCCGCTCGAGTTCGTCAACGGCGGGGGCACCGGCAGCCTGCACACGACGAGCGAGGAGGACGCCGTCACCGAGCTCACCGCCGGCTCCGGCTTCTACGCCCCCGCCCTCTTCGACGCCTACTCCGCCTTCACGCTCCGCCCGGCCGCGATGTTCGCCCTCCCGGTCGTCCGCCGCCCGAGCGCGAAGGTGGCCACCTGCCTGGGCGGCGGCTACATCGCATCCGGCGCCGCGGCGACCGACCGCCTCCCCGTCCCCCACCTCCCGGCCGGCCTGGAGCTCGACGCCCAGGAGGGCGCCGGCGAGGTCCAGACCCCCGTGAGCGGCACCGCCGCCCGCCACATGCGCGTGGGCGATCGCGTCTACTTCCGCCACGCGAAGGCGGGCGAGCTGTGCGAGCACTTCGACTCGCTCCTGCTGCTGGAGGGCGGCCGGGTGGTGGACGAGGTCCCCACCTACCGCGGCGAGGGCAAGCTGTTCCTCTAGGGCCCCAGCACGCGGTCCAGGTAGTCGTTCCTGAAGCGGCGGTTCGGGTCGAGGCGCTCGCGCGCCTCCTGGAAGCGGTCCCAGTCGGGGTAGGACGGGGCCAGGTCGGCGGCCGTGCGGTAGTGGCGCTTGCCCCAGTGCGGGCGGCCGTCGTAGTCGCGCATGATCGACTCGACCGCCCGGAAGTAGGTCTCGTGCTCCATCCCGCGGTAGACGTGGGCGGCGATGTAAGCGGTGGCGCGGCCGTTCGAGGGCGAGAGGTAGGCGTCGTCGGGCGCCACGAAGCGGAACTCGAGCGGGAACGAGATCGGCAGCCTGCGGCGCTCGATCATCGCCAGCACGCGCTGGATCGCCTCGCGCCCGGCCTCGCGCGGCACCGCGTACTCCATCTCGGTGAACCGCACCCGGCGGGAGTTGGCGTAGATCCGGTAGCTGCGGTCCACCCGCTCGGAGCCGCGGAAGAGCTTCGCCAGCGTGCGGTTCAGCGCCGGGATCGCCGCCGGCAGCGCGCGGCCGGTGCGGTTGAACAGCCCGAGCACGCCGTTCTCGATCAGGTCGTCCTGGATCCAGCGCTCGAGCTCGGACATCGGCTGCGGCGGGTCGGCGGTCGTCTCGGTGATCCGCGTGAGCGCGACGCGCGTGTACGGGAACACGAACAGCTCGAAGCGCTCGTGCCCGTCGACGAGCTCGTCCAGCCGGTCGAGGGTCTCGTCGAGCGGCCGCGGCGTGTCGGTGCGGCGGAGGGTGTAGAGCGGCGCGCAGCGCACGGTCACGCGGGTGATCACGCCCAGCGCCCCCAGCCCCACCCGCGCGGCGCGGAACAGGTCCGGCTCGGTGTCCTCGGAGCAGTCCACCGGCCCGTCCTCGGTCATCAGCCGCAGGCCGGATATCTGCCCGGAGAGGTTGCGGAAGGTCGCCCCGGTGCCGTGGGTGGCCGTGGAGATCGCGCCGGCCACGCTCTGCGGGTCCACGTCGCCCTGGTTCTCGAGCGCCAGCCCGTGCGCGCCCAGGGCGGGGCCGAGCCCGTTGATCGAGATCCCGGCCTCGACCTCGGCCAGCCCGGTGGCCGGGTCCGCGCTCAGCACCCGGTTCATGCGCTCGAGGCTGAGCAGGTGACCGTCGGTGAGCACGATGTCGGTGAACGAGTGACCGGCTCCGGCCACCCGCACCGGCTGCCCCGCGGCGGCCGCCCGCGCGATCGCGGCGGCGACGCGGTCGGCGGTTTGCTCGGCCGAACTGCGGTCGCGGCCCCGCGCGGCGATGGTGACGAGAAGGCTGCCGCTCGTCCCCTGGATCTCGTGGATCGCCACGGCCGGCGGCGGTGCCCCCGGCTGCGCCCGCCGCGTGGCCGCCGGTTCGACCTCGCCGATGACGTCGCTGAGCCACGCGTG
>JALZEZ010000529.1 GCA_030861775.1 Actinomycetota bacterium | reverse complement strand
CCTCCGGGTCCCCGCGCAGCAGCTCGCCCACCCGGCCTGCCAGCGCGGCCTCGATGCCCTCGAGCGTCTGCCCGGTCAGGCGCGTGGCCGGGCTGGCCCAGCCCACCCCCTCGGCCCCGTCCGCGTCGATCACGGTCAGCTCGACCGCCGTCAGCACCTCCACCCGGCCCCTGCTCGTCGCGAACGGCTCCCGCAGACGCGCGCTGCGGCGGCGCACGCGCGTCCGCGCGATCACGACGAGGCGGTCTCGTCCTTGCCGCGCCGGCGGATCGCACGCACCACCCACAGGAGCAGCGGCGCCGCGAAGACGGTGTGGAACGGCCAGCCGTCCACGATCGCCGACTTCAGGACGTCGCCGAAGCCGTCCTCCTCGTTCACGAGGGCCGCGATCAGGAGCGCGACGGCCACGTAGAGCAGGAAGCCGGCCGTGCCCGCGGCGATCCTCCAGATCGTCAGTGCCCGCGACTGCGAGGCGGTCGTCTCGCGCTCGGCCTCGAGCTCCGCGCGTGTCGCGGCCTCCTGGTTGCGCAGCGCCGCGTTCTCCTCGTTGGTCTCCTGGAGCACGCCCAGCGCGGTGCGGCTGGAGGCGTACTGGGTGGCCGCCGAGTCCGAGCGCCGCAGGCCCTCGATCAGGTCGAACACGGGCAGGTCCTGGAGCTCGTCGAACTTGAGCCAGGCCTGGAGGCACTTGACGGTGGTGCTCGCCTTGCCGTCCCACGGGTACGGGTGCGGCCGGGCCGAGGCCTCCGAGCGCGCGAGCTGCCTGAGGATGTGGACGACCGCGGCGAGCGCGGCCGCGTCGATGTGGGCCACCAGGTCCGGCTCCGAGCCGGCCTCGTCGAGCACCGCCCGCGCGTAGAGCAGAGCGGTCGCGGCGGTGGCGGTGGTGGTCAGGTCGATCCAGGTGCCGTCGTCGCCCTGCGCCCCCACCAGCGCCCGGCTCAGCGAGGCGATTACCTCCGCCGGCTGCTCGCCGACGAGGCACGCGCGCAGGTACTGCACGAGCGTGGTCTCGCTCACGTCCGGGGCGAGCGCCGACGCGGCGGTCTGGAGGTCCTTGCGGTCGTCGTCGGTCAGGGCGCCCAGCCGGCCGAAGGCGAGGTAGGCCAGCGCGCGGTCGTCCGGGTCGTAGCGCGGAAGCGCCTCGCGCAGCCACTCGGCGGTCCGCTGCGCCTCGGGCGAGCCGGTCCCCAGGTACTGCCCACGCAGCCAGTACAGCGCGCAGGTCGGGCCGAAGACCTCGTCGTAGGAGCCCTTGCGCTCGTGGTTCTTCACGATCTTCCACGCCTCGTCCTGGACCTTCGAGTAGTCCACGGTGCTCCCGGCGAGGTCGGGGCGCGGCAGCGTCTCGAGCGTCTGGAGCGTCTCCACGTGGCTCCAGAAGCTGTCGTCGATGTAGCCCGCGCGCAGCTCGGTCTGGATCTGGAGCTCGGTGACCTCGAGCAGCCGCTGCGGCCGCAGCTCGCGGCTGACCACCCGCATGCTGCGCGTCTTGAACGCGCCGTCGCCGACCTGCACCAGCCGCAGCCGCCCGCCGCGCACGGCCTCGCCGACCGTGCCCCGCAGCCCCTCCGGCAGGTCGTCCACGCTCATGCCCGGCGCGAACAGGAGCGTCGAGTGGATGCCGCGCTCGACGTTCGATGCGGCGCGGTCGGCGTCGTCGGGGATGCCGTAGTCGCCGAACGCCACGCGCTGCGCCCGCAGGCTCTCGCGCAGGTAGTGGTAGTCGGCGTCCTCCTCCCCCGGCGGGTGCACCGTGGCCAGGTTGTGGCGGCCCTCGATGACGTACACGAGCAGGTTCGCGAACAGCTCCTCCTGCTTCTGCCAGTCGAGCGGCAGCGCGGAGACCACCACCCGGCGCGCGCCCGACTGCTTGGCCGCGAGCACCAGCGGGCGCTGGGTGGTGCCCGAGCGGTCCACGATCAGCTCGTCCCAGTCGCACAGGTCGCCGCCGGCGAGGTAGTGCCAGTAGAGCCCGGGGAGGCTCTTGAAGCCGGCCGCCCGGGCCTGGACCTCGGCGATGTCGATCGCGTGCGGGTAGGTGAGCGCGACGTGCCGCGCCGCGCCGGATCCGATCGCCAGCTCGCCCGGCGGCTCGTCGCGGGCCACCTCCGGCCTCAGGTCCCCGAGCGGGTCCGGCAGGCACTCGAGCGTGGGGCCGGCGCGCATGGCCAGCCCGAGCTGCTGCATGCAGAGGACGCCGCGCCCCGCGTCGAGGAAGTCCGCGAGGCCGCGCGCGGTCGTCTTGTTGTTCAGCTCGCGGAGGATGTCGCGGTCGTTCAGGGCGTTCGACCCGATCACGAGCGCATCCACCTGGAGCCGGGCGAGCAGGCTGGGCAGGGCCCCGATGTTGTCGCCGGTGATCAGTTGCACGTCGTGGCCCTCGAGCAGCGGCCGGGCGTCCGCGTACGCGTAGTGAGCCATCTCCGACTGGTTCTGGACGAGCGCGACCGAGTACATCAGCGGAGGGCGATCACCCCGGCCTGCACGCCGGTGCGCCCGTCGCGGCGCGCGGAGAACCACCGCTCGGGGTCGTCGGCGGT
>JALZEZ010000246.1 GCA_030861775.1 Actinomycetota bacterium | reverse complement strand
CTTCCCGACATCGAGGCCATCGCGGCCCATCTCGAGGAGCACGGGTCCGACCGCGCGCGGGCGGCCGCGGGCTACGCCAAGGACGCCGCCAACATGGCCTCGTGGGAGTGGCCCGCGACGCTCTGCTTCATCGCCGCGCACGCCGCGGAGCACGCGGGCGGCGCCGACGCGATGGCCGCCGAGCGTGCGTGGCAGGCTCACTGGCTGGCCGAGCGCCTGGGCCTCTAGACGTGCGCCGCGCGGCACCGCGGAGGCCGTCGAACCATCAACCGCGTCCCACCCGCTCGAGCCCGTCCAGGATCAGGTCGAGCCCGAACACGAACTCCTCCGCGAAGTCGTAGCCGGCCTTGGGAAGCTCCGTCGCCACCTCCATCAGGTACGGGAACTGCTCGAACGCGACGCGCTCCTGCTGCGCCCGGATCACCTGCCCGGATTCCTCCGGGGTCTCGAACGGCAGGCCCCTCTCCTGCAGCGCGAAGCCGTAGATGTAGGCGTCGAGCACGGAGGACGCGTGGACCGCGTCGCGGAACGAGAAGCCGCCCTCGCGAAGGCAGCCCATCATCGCGTTGTGGTGTCGCACGTTCGCCGGCCCGGGCGCCATCCGCCCCTCCATCAGGCCGACCGCCCAGCGGTGGCGTGACAGCACCTCGCGGACCGAGATCGCGCGCCGGCGCATCTCACTCCTCCAGGCCTCCCCGGGCGACGGGTCCTCGATCTCGCCGAAGACGATGTCGACCATCCCGTCGAGGAGGTCGTCCTTGCTCGCGACGTGGTTGTAGAGGGACATCGCCTCCACCCCGAGCTCCTTGGCGAGCTTGCGCATCGTCAGCGACTCGAACCCTCCCTCGTCCGCGAGGGCCATCGCGGCGCGAAGGACCCGCTCCCTCGTAAGGGGGGCCCGGCGCCTGGTTCTCGCCTCTGTTCGCTTCGCCATCTGCATCCGCCTCTCGGGAATCCTGATCGCCGCCCTTGACAGACTTACACCGTATGTGTACCTTACCTCGTAAGCATACAGCGTAAGTCAAAGGAGACCGGCATGACGACGGCGCAGCAAGACCCTCAGATGATCAGCCCCCACCCGGTGCAGCTCGCGATCGAGTACCCCGGCCGCGGCCTGAGCCGGGTCAGCACGCTCCTCCGGCTCTTCATCGCCATCCCGATCGCCCTCGTGCTCGCGGCGATCGTCGGTGTGTCGACGCAGGCCGACGGCGGCTCGGGTGCTCAGACGGTCGTCGCCGGCACCGCGCTGCTCGCCCTTCCTCCGCTCCTGATGATCGTCTTCCGCCAGAAGTACCCGCGCTGGTGGTTCGACTGGAACCGCGAGCTCCTGCGGTTCTCGACTCGCGTGGGCGCCTACCTCGCGCTGATGAGCGATCGCTACCCCTCGACCGACGAGCAGCAGTACGTGCGGCTCGACTTCCCGTACCCGGACGCGCGGAACGGCCTGAACCGGTGGCTGCCGCTCGTCAAGTGGTTCCTCGCGATCCCGCACTACATCGTGCTGGCGTTCCTGTACGTCGGCGCGTTCCTGGGCGTCGTCGCCGCGTGGTTCGCGATCCTCTTCACGGGGCGCTACCCGCGGGGGATCTTCGAGTACGTCCAGGGGGTCATCCGCTGGCACGCGCGCGTCGTGGCCTACGCCCACATCCTCGTCACCGACGAGTACCCGCCGTTCGCCTGCGCGCATAGCCGCATGCCGGCCCGCCGCCGGCGTAGCGCGAGAAGCCCCGCTCCGGCGGGGCTTCTCGTGTCTGGGCGACGGGAATAGCCTGCGCCGATGCCCGACCCCGTAGTGGAGCGGATCTGGACGAACGCCAGGGCCGTCCTTCGCGGCGAGGCCGGCCGCCGCGACCCTGCCGACGTCGCGCGCGACCACGCCCTCCTCGACGTCCTCGGCGCCGGCCGCGAGGCCGCCAACCGCGTCCTGTTGCGACCCGAGACGACGCTCGCGGACTTCGAGCGCTGGATCGAGGACCAGAACGGCGGCTCGGTGGCCCCGTGGCGCCTCGCTCGCGCGCGCGAGATCGCCGGCGCGGCGGGACGCGACCCGGAGGTGCAGCGGCGGATCGACGCGATTGATGCGGCACCACCGGCGCTGAGCGACGACGACCTCGCGTTCTTCGGCGAGCACGGGTACGTCGTCCTGCGCGAGGCGGTCGGCGCCGAGCTGCGCGACGCGCTGGCCGGCGCCGTCCCGAGCCACCTGGACGGGCGCACTCAGGGCATCATGGTCCAGCTCTTCGACCACCCCGCCCAGCGCGCGATCCGGGAGCTGCCGCGCATCCACAAGGCCTTCGCCCAGCTCTGGGGAACGGCCGACCTGATCGCGACGACCGACCGCTGCGGCTTCAACCCACCGGAGGCCGGCGGCGTGCCGTTCCCCGGCCCGCACCTGCACCTGGACCTGCGGAGCCTCGAGCCCCCGATCCCGTTCGGGCTCGGGGGCCTGATCTACCTGACCGACACGCCGGCCGAGCAGGGCGCGTTCCAGTGCGTGCCCGGCTTCCACCGCCGGATCGACCGCGAGCCGCCGGCGACGCGTGACCTGTCCGGCATGGAGGGTCAGCCGATCCCGGGCGCCGCCGGCGACATGGTGATCTGGCACCAGGCGCTGCCGCACGGCGCGACGCCCAACCGCGGCGAGCGGCCGCGCATCGTCCAGTACCTCAAGCTCTACCCGCCGCCGCTGGTGCCGGGGCGGACCCCCGGCGCGAGCTAGCATCCCACCTCAACCAAAGGGGGGCCCATGCGGCGATACGCGCGGGGGCGCATCGCGCTGTTCAGCAGTCTTGTGACCGTAGCCGCGATCGCGCTGTGCGCTCCGGCCGCGTCGGCATATCCGTATCCGGGTCACGTCGCGGGCGACACCGGGATCCACGACCCGTCGCTGCTCATCCGGTCGGGGGTTCCGCGCTACACCGTGTTCGGGACGCACAACCAGACGCGCGTGTCCACCAACCGCGTCGACTTCCTGGGCAGCGGTCCCGCCATCGCCGTGGCCCCCGCGTGGTGGCGCGACTACAACCCGGCCAACAACTTCTGGGCCCCCGACGTCTCGTTCCACAACGGCAAGTACTGGCTCTACTACGCGGTCTCCACCTTCGGCTCGCAGCGCTCGGCGATCGGCCTGGCCACGAGCGTGACCGGGGACCCGGGCACCTACATCGACCAGGGCATCGTCCTCACCTCGCAGCCGGGGAGCAGGTACAACGCGATCGACCCCCACCTCTTCGTGGACTCGAACGGCCGCTGGTACCTCACGTTCGGCTCGTTCTGGGACGGGATCTTCACGATCGGCGTCGATCCGGCGACCGGCAAGCCGTCGGGCTCGACGACGCCGCTGACCCACCTCGCCAAGCGCACGTCGGGCGGGATCGAGGCGCCCGTGATCTTCAAGCGCGGCGGCCACTACTACCTGTTCGTCTCGTTCGACACCTGCTGCCAGGGCACGAGCAGCACCTACAACGTCCGCGTCGGCCGCTCGACTACATCGACCGGGCCGTACGTGGACAAGGTCGGCACCGCCATGCTCTCCGGCGGCGGCTCGCTCGTGCTGTCCTCGCACGACTGGGTGCGCGGCCCCGGCGGCCAGAGCGTCGTGAACGACCCGGCCGACCACGACCTCCTCGTCTACCACTACTACGACGCGCGGCGGGCCGGCGCGCCGCACCTGGGGATCAACTTCCTCGGCTGGGACGGCGCCGGCTGGCCCTACGTCTGGTAGCCCGCCGAGCTCACACGTCCAGCGACACGTGCCCCGCCGGCTGCGCGCAGCAGAGCAGCGCCGCGCCCGGCTGCGCTCCGGCCATCGGCTCGGCCGGGTAGCGGACCTCGCCGCTCGTCACCGCCGTCTTGCACTCGCCACACTCGCCGACTCGGCAGGAGAACGGCACCGGCACGTCCGACGCCTCGGCCAGCTCGAGCAGGCTTCCGAAACGGGCGTCCCAGGGGACGCTGACCCCCGAGCGCGCGAACTCGACCGCCGCACCGGGCTCGGGGGTCGCGGGCGCCGGGGTGCGAGTCGCCGGGCCGAAGCGCTCGCTGCGCACGTCCGCCGATGCCACGCCGCGGGCCATCAGCCCCTCGCGCATGTCGTCGATGAACCGGCTCGGGCCGCAGATGTAGAACTCCGCGTCGCGCGGGGCCCCGGCTTCGAGCATCGCCTCGGGGGTCAGGCGGCCGTCGTCGCGCGTGTAGCGCACGTGGCTGCGCCCGGCCGGAAGCTGGCCGACCAGCTGCCGTGCCTCCTCCGCGAACGCGTGCTCCTCGGGAGAGCGGGCGCAGTGGACCCACCAAACCTCGCGCTCCGAGCGCTCGCGCGCGAGCGCCGCCAGCATCCCGAGCACGGGCGTCACGCCGATGCCCGCGCTGACCAGCACGACCGGGCGGCGCGAGTCGCGATCCAGCACGAACGTCCCGCGCGGGCCCGAGAGCTCCACCACGTCATCGACGCGGACGGCGTCGTGCAGGTGGCGGCTGACCGCCCCGAGCTCCTCGCGCTTCACGCCGATCCGGTACCGCCCCGGGTCGGGTGCCGTGGACAGCGAGTAGCTGCGGACGAGGCGCCCCTGGCCGGGCACGTCGACCCGCACGCTCACGAACTGGCCGGGCTCGAACGGCGGCAGCGGCTTGCCGTCCACCGGCTCGAGCGCGAACGACGTCACCGTCCGGCTCTCGGGGACCACCTGCGCCACGCGGAAGCGGCGGTAATCGGCCCCCGCGGGCCGCGACGGGCGCGGCGCCGGCAGCACCCGCATCACGAACAGGAACAGCACCGGTGCCCCGGTCGCGACGACCAGCATGCGCATCCAGGGCTCGCCGGCGTCGGTCCCGGAGCCGAGCGTGTGCGCGACCGAGAGGACGTACACGAGGATCGTCGCCCTGTGCATCGCGCGCCAGCGCTTCGGGCCGATCCGGTCGCGCAGCCAGTACGACAGGCCGAGGATCGCGGCGAGCCAGCCGCCCGTCACCCCTAGCCCCGTCCACAGCGGCTTGTGGTCGATCACGAACGGCACGCTGATGCCCACCAGCCCGGGCTTCATGAAGCTGTCGCCGAGCAGGAGGATGCCGTGGACGGCGATGGCTACGAGACCCACCAGCGCCGTCCACTGGTGCACGGCCATCAGGAGGCGCCGCCGGTCCGGCTGGGCGGAGACCCGCCCGGCCATGGCCAGCCCGATCGCCACCGATGCCGTGATGCAGAGCAGCGCCACGACGCCCGCCGCGCGCGAGCCGAGCCACCAGCCGTACTCCATGGGATCCGGGCCCCTCATGCCGCCACCTCCATGGGAAGCGCGAGCCCCGGGAGCCCGACGCGCTCGACCTCGCCCGCGGCGTGCACGATCAGCCCGCCGCCCGCGAGCACCCGGCGGGCACCCGCCGGACCGGACAGCAGGGCCATCTTCGCCAGCGTCTCCGCCTCGAGCGTCGTCGGCGCGATCGCCGTTGCGGCGAGCAGGCCGGTCCAGGCCGGCTCGCCGGTGGAGGGATCGATCAGGTGGTGGGCGCCGGTGCCGTCGGGCCTCGTCCAGGCGCGCGAGACCACGCTCGAGGTGGCCACCGCGGCGTCCGCGACGCTCAGCCGCGCCGCGACCTCCCCCGTCAGCGGGTGCGCCACGTGGAC
>JALZEZ010000528.1 GCA_030861775.1 Actinomycetota bacterium | reverse complement strand
GCCAGGTGGACTGGCCGGCCAGCGCGAGCTGCCACGCGATCGCCCCCACCAGCACCACCAGCGGCAGCACGGCGACCAGCTCCGCACTCGCCTGCCCGCGTTCGCTCCCGATCCAATCGCACACGCACGCACGGTCGCGCGCGGCGCGTTACGGCTCAACGCGCGGGCGTTACGACTTCGTCACACGTCGGTTACGGGAGCGTGAAAACCGGCCCCGGGGCGTGCCCCGGCACCTCGGCCTAGCCGTACTCCTGCGACGAGCGCCACGTCCAGTACACGCCGTACGAGGCCAGCCCGAGCAGCCCCAGCCAGGCCACGACGCCGAGCGGCCCGGCGTCGAACATCCGGCTCGTCGCCGTGAACGTGAGCAGGGCGAGCCCGACCGACCCGTACGACACCATCCGCTCGCGCTCCGACAGCGACTCGATCGTGAACCGGTGCTCGCGGTAGAGGCGCGCCGCGAACACCGCGATCAGCGTGAAGAACGTGATCGTGAGGAGCGTGAGGATCACGCCCAGCGCGTCGCCGCCGCCGGGCAGCAGGAACAGCACCAGCGCGATCAGCGCGACGATGCCGAACTTGCCGAGGGTCTCGAAGCGGCGCACGGCGGTCAGACCTCGCGGCCGGCGCCCTCGCGGTCGCGAGCGGAGCCGCCGCCGCCCTCGCGGTCGGAGCCGCCACCGCCCTCGCGGTCGCGAGTGGAGGCATCCGAGTCGCCGGCACCGCCCTCGTCCCGGTCCGCCTCGTCCCGGTCGCGGTCGCCGTCGCCCGCACCGGCCGGGCCCGGCTTCGAGTCGAGCGACTCCACGGGCGTCGACTCCGCCAGAGCGTCGGACTCGCCGTCCCCGCCCTCGCGGTCCTCCTCGCATCGCTTGCGCGCCTGCTCGATCTCGGTCCACGCGTCCTCCCGCGAGTACCAGCCGTCCACCTTCACCTTCTTGCGCTCCAGGTCCTTGTAGACCGAGAAGAAGTGGGCGATCTCCTGGCGAAGCTGGTCGGGCAGGTCGTCGAGCTCCTCGAGCGTGTTCCAGGCCGGGTCCTGGAGCGGCACGCACAGCACCTTGTCGTCCACGCCCTTGTCGTCCTCCATCCGGAAGAGCGCGATCGGCTTCACGTCGATGAGGCAACCGGGGAACGTCGGCTCCGAGACGCACACCATCGCGTCGAGCGCGTCCCCGTCCAGTCCGAGCGTGTCGGGGATGAACCCGTAGTCGGTCGGATAGACCATCGACGAGAACAGGAAGCGGTCGAGCTTGATGGCGCCGGACTCGTGGTCGTACTCGTACTTGTTCCGGCTCCCCTTGGGGATCTCGACGAAGCAGGTGAGCGGTTCGTCGGCCATCTGAACCCGCGAGGTTACCGGTAGAGTGACCCGTCCGATGATCCCCAGGCGATTCGCGATGGGCGCGTTCGCGCTCGCCACGCAGCTCTACCTCGCGGCCCCCGTGCTGGCCGCGGACGACGGCGAGGGCCTCGCCGGCGAGACCGACGACAAGGTCATCACCTTCTTCGCCCTCGGCGTGCTGCTGTTCTTCACGCTCGTCATCATCCTGGGCACGGTCATCCAGACCAGCCTCGACAAGCGCAAGCACGCGAAGCTCGAGGCCCGCAGGCGCGGCCGCACCGGCTGGTAGCGGGCCCGGGCCCAAAAAGAGGCGCGGCCCCGGGCGGGGGCCCCGGAGCCGCGCGAACGACGAGAGGGAGGGAATCTCGCTCGTCGAGGCTGCTCACTATGAGTGAGCGTCCTAAGGGAGCCCTAAATGGGATGATGCCCGCGTGCCAGATCCCGTCCGATACGAGCGGATCGGGGCCGCCGCGGTGCTCACGATCGACCGCCAGGACCGCCGCAACGCCGTGGACGGGCCCACCGCGGACCTCCTGGAGGAGGGCTTCGGCCGCTTCGAGCAGGACGACGACGCGCGTGTCCTGATCCTGACCGGCGAAGGCGGCGTGGCCTTCTGCGCCGGGGCCGACCTGAAGGCGATCGAGACCCTCGGCCACCGCCGCGACTCCGCCGGCGGCCCGCTCGGGTTCACCCGCCTCACCCCCTCCAAGCCCACCATCGCCGCGATCTCCGGCTGGTGCCTGGCCGGGGGCCTCGAGCTGGCGCTCTGGTGCGACCTGCGCATCGCCGCCGCGGGCTCCACGCTGGGCTTCCCCGAGCGCCGCTTCGGCGTCCCCCTGATCGACGGCGGCACCCAGCGCCTGCCGCGGGTCGTCGGCCTGGGCCGGGCGCTCGACATCATCCTCACCGGCCGCTTCGTGACCGCCGAGGAGGCGCTCGACATCGGCCTGATCAACGAGCTGGTGCCGCCCGGGATGCACCTCGACCGTGCCCTGGAGCTGGCCGAGGCCCTGGCCCGCTTCCCGCAGGAGACCATGCTCGCCGACCGCCGCGCCGCGATCGAGGGCCTGGGCATGACGCTCGAGGAGGGCCTGAAGCTCGAGGCCGCAGCCGGGCCGGCCGTCTCCCACGTGGCCGTGGAGGGCGCAGCCCGCTTCGCGGGCGGAGCCGGGCGCCACGGGGAGGGCGCGGGCGCGTAGCCGGTGGC
>JALZEZ010000527.1 GCA_030861775.1 Actinomycetota bacterium | reverse complement strand
GCCCGGCCGCGAGGCTCGCGCCGACGCCCTCGCCCGGCACGTCGGCCTCGAACTCGATCTCGCCGGCCTCCGGCGCGCCGCGTCGCTTGGCGCCGTGCCGCTCCAGCACCTCGATCACCTGGACGTTGTCCGTGGAGACCGCCGCGTGGTAGCGCTCGATCCCCTCGGTCCGCGCGCGCTCGTTGGCGGCGGCGACCAGCGCGCTGGCGATGCCCCGGCCCTGGTGGTCGTCGGCCACCGCCGCGGCCAGCTCGGCGACCTCGCGCTGACCGGGGATCCGGAACCAGCGCACCACCCCGAGCATCGCCCCGCTCTCCGGATCGAGGGCCACGAGGGCCTCGTGGCGGCGGTGGTCCACCTCGGTCAGGTAGATCAGGTCCTCGGGGGAGAGCTCGTCGGCGTCGGTCATGAAGCGGCGCCGCCGCGACTCCGGGCTCTGGCGGGCGAAGAAGTCCTGGAGCAGCGGCTTGTCGTCCGGCTCGATCGGCCGGATCGCGATCGTCCCGCCGTCGCGGAGCTCGACCTCCATGGCTAGCGGCCGTCCACGGCCACGGCGAGCAGGGCCACGTCGTCGGCCGGGCCCTCGTCGCCCAGCATCGCGGCCACGACGCTGTCGCAGGCCGCCTCCGGCTCGTGCCCGGCGGCGGCGGCCGCCCGGGCGAGGCGGTCGAGGCCGATGTCGATGTCCTCGCCGCGGCGCTCGACCAGGCCGTCGGTGTAGAGCAGGATCAGCGAGCCGGGCTCGACATCGCACCTGGTCGTGCGGCGCCCGCCCGGCGCCGGCACGCCGAGCGGCACCGAGCGCCCGTCCTCGAGGTACTCGACGCTGCCGTCCGGGCGGACGATCAGGGGCGGAGGGTGCCCCGCGCTCGACAGCTCGAGCTCCCGCTCGCCGCCGTTCAGGCGCGCGTACACGGCGGTGGCGATGCTGTCCGGGCGGTCGCGCTGGCTCTGCATCAGCCGGTCCACGCGGGCCATGGCCGCGTCGGCGCTCTCGCCCTCGAGCGCGGCGGCGCGCAGGCCGTTGCGGAGCTGGCCCATCAGCGCGGCGGCCTCGATGCCGTGGCCGGCCACGTCGCCGATCGACAGCGCCAGGCCGCCGCCGCTCAGCTCGACCACGTCGTACCAGTCGCCGCCCACCTGGGCGTCGGCGCGGGCGGGGAGGTAGCGGGCGGCCACCCCGACGCCCGGCACGGTCGGCAGGCGGTTCGGCAGTAGCGTGCGCTGGAGCGTCTCGGCGATGCGGTGCTCGCGCTCGTACAGGCGCGCGTGCTCGATGGCGATGGCCATCCGGTCGGCGGCGAGCTGCGTGAGCCGCACCTCCTCCGGGGTGAACGCGCGGCGGGTGCGGGAGCCGAGCGGCATCACGCCGGTGACCCGCCCCTCGACGATCAGCGGCACGCCGATCAGCGACTTGATCCCGCTGCCGCGCAGCGGCGGGATCACGTCGCTGTCGCGCACCTGCTCGAGCACGATCGGGCGGCGGGCCTGCGCCACCCGGCCCACGAACCCCTCCCCGATCCGCAGGCGCAGGCCCTCGAGGTCCGCCGGGAGGCCGCGCGCGGCGCCGACCTCGAGCGTCTCGTGCTCGTCGGCGAGCACGATCGCGGCGAAGTCCACGTCGAGCATCTCGCTGACGCGGTTGAGCAGCTCGTCGAGCAGCTCGTCCAGCTTCAGGTGCGAGAGCGCCACGTCGGTCACCGTCTGGAGGCGGCGGAGCGACTCGCTCGCGCGGTCGGCCTCCAGCCGGGCCTCGCGCTCGGCCGCGTAGAGGCGGGCGTGGTCGGTGCGGTGCGCGGCCTCGAGGTCCTCGATCAGCCGCTCCACGCCGCGCCGCAGCGTGCCCACGAACAGACCCGCCACGACGACGGTGCCGGTCGTGATGATCCACTGCTGCGCCGCATTCGGGGGCGTCTCGATCGCGAGCGCGGTCCCGAACAGCGCCGCGATGGCCACGATCTGGGCCGCCGCCGCGAGCCAGGGGAAGAAGTAGAACGACGTGATGCTGACCCAGATGTAGAACATGGGGTAGACGCTCGCGCGGTCGTCCGTGAAGTGGACGCCGAGCGTGACCAGCAGGCTCCCGGTCGCGAGCCCGACGTGGCTGCTCCAGGCCGGCAGGCGGCCCCGCCCGGCGAGCAGGATCGCGCCCACCACGTAGGCGATCCCGAACACCACGAACAGCCCGGTCTCGTTGGTCTCCGGGAGCTGGGGGAAGGCCATCGAGACCGTCCCGATCGTCGCGCCCGAGACGAACAGGATGCCCAGCGCGCGCTGGAGCGTGGCCGCGGAGAGCGGGCCGCCGGCGTCGCGCCGAACGACCAGCGCCAGGATCGCGTCCTCCATGGCCCCGAGCCGGCGCATCACCTGGCCAGCCTAGTCGCGTGGCGGAAATCCACTGGACCCGCCGCCGCCCCCTCCGCCTACCCCCTCGGCAGCGGCGGCGCCGGCCGGTCCGCGGGGAGGCTCCCCTCCCGCGCGCAGTGGTCGATCGTCAGCGGCCCCGCCGCCAGGCCGTCGAGCGTCGCCCGCGCGCGCACCAGGGCGGGGTCCGTGCC
>JALZEZ010000245.1 GCA_030861775.1 Actinomycetota bacterium | reverse complement strand
GGTGGCCCGGCGCGCCGACCGGCTCGAGGAGCTGGCCGCCGCGCTGCCCGACGCGCATGCGCTCGCGGTCGACCTGACCGACGACGACGCGCCCGAGCGGGTCCGCGCGGCGGTGGAGGAGCGGCTCGGCGGCGAGCTCCACCTCCTGGTCAACAACGCCGGGGCCAACTGGCGGGCCTACTTCGGCGACCCCGACGGGGGGTTCGCGAACGTCGAGCGGGTCATGAAGCTGAACTTCTTCGCCCCGGTGCGCCTGACCGAGGCGCTGCTGCCGCTGCTGCGCCGCTCGGCGCCGAGCTCGATCGTGAACGTCGCCTCGGTGGCCGCCCGCATCCCGTACCCGCGCGGGGGCCAGTACGCGGGCGCGAAGTTCGCGCTGGCCGGCTGGAGCGAGTCGCTGCGCTACGAGGAGGCCGAGCACGGGGTCCACGTGGGGGTGGTGTTCCCGGGCTTCGTGGCCACCGAGGGCTTCCCGCAGGAGGCGCTGGTGGGCCGGGCCGCCACCCGCTGGGCGGTATCCACCCCGGAGGTCGTGGCCGAGGCGATCCTGGACGCCGGGCCGGGCGGCAAGCCGGAGCGGCTCACGCCGCGGCCGTGGGCGATCCCGGTCGTGCTCCGCACGCTGGTGCCGGGGCTCGTGCGGCGGGTGGCCCGCGGGATGGGAGGCTGACCGGGCGGCTAGCTATGCTGCGCCCGCTTTTCTCGCACCAGACCAGGGAGGCTCGAAGAACGTGGCAACCGAGAGCGCAGCCGCAGCCACCGCCGCTACGGCGGTCCAAGACCGCGGCCCCGCGGCCTACATAGCCGAGTTCATCGGCACGTTCGCACTCGTCTTCGCCGTTTGCGCCGCCGTGGTGCTGTTCGCGCCGGCGCCGATCGAGGCGGGCCCGACCGGCCCGGCCGTCCAGCCGTTCCAGGACTTCGCCGTCATCGGCCTGGTCCACGTGCTGGTCCTGTTCTTCCTGATCCAGACGCTCGCCGTGATGTCCGGGGCGCACTTCAACCCGGCCGTCACCGTGGCGATGACCGTCGTCCGGCAGATCAAGCCGATCGACTCGGCGATCTACATCCTCATGCAGCTCGCCGGCGGCACGCTCGGCGCGCTGGCCGTCAAGGGGATCTACGACGAGATCGGGGACCCGCAGAACTTCGGCGCGGTCGCTTTCAACGAGGATCGCCTGGGCACGACGCTCCAGGGCATGGGCGTCGAGGCGCTCGGCACGTTCTTCCTCGTGTGGGCGATCATGGGCGTGGCGGTCAACCCGAGCGCGGTCAAGGACTGGTCCGGCCTCGTGATCGGCGGCACGCTGGGCTTCGCGGTGATGATCGGCGCGCCGATGACCGGCGCCGGCTTCAACCCGGCCCGCGCGCTCGGCCCGGCCATCGTGGCCAGCGAGTTCGGCGGCACCGGCAAGTGGCTGCTGCTCTACGTCCTGGCGCCGCTGGTCGGAGCGCTGGTGGCCGTCTTCCTCTACTCGTGGCTGATGGTCACGCAGGGGAAGAAGGGACGCGGCGGAGCGGAGCCGGTCGGGTGACCGGGGCGGCCCGCGGGGCCGCCCTCGCCCGCGCGTAGACTGCCCCGCAGGCATGCGGCGGGTCACGTTTTCGCGCAACTTCACGCTGTCCCTGTCGCGGACGTGCCGGTGCTATTGCAAGTACTGCGCGTTCGCGACGCACGGCGCCCACCTCTACGCGCCTGACGAGGTGGAGAAGCTGCTCGACGACGCCGCCCGGCGCGGCGTCAAGGAGCTGCTCGTGCTCACCGGGGAGATGCCGGAGGTCAACCCGGAGGTGGCGGCCCGGCTGGCGGAGTACGGCCACGCCGACTTCACCTCCTACGTGGCCTGGGCCTGCGAGCGCGGGCTTGAGCGCGGGCTCCTGCCGCACACGAACGTCGGCGTGCTCGACCGCGAGGGGCTGGGCCGGCTGCGCGAGGTGACCGCCTCGCAGGGGCTCATGCTCGAGTCGGTCAACCCGGACCTGGTCGTCCACCAGGGCTCGCCCACGAAGGACCCGGCGGTGCGGCTCGACTGCATCCGTGCGGCGGGCGAGCTGCGCATCCCGTTCACGAGCGGCATCCTGGTCGGGATCGGCGAGTCGCCGGAGGAGCGGGTCGCGGCGCTCGAGGCGCTGGCCGCCGTGCACGCCGAGTACGGGCACCTCCAGGAGGTCATCCTCCAGAACTTCGTGCCGCACCCGCGCTACTACGGCGCGGAGCCCGCGCAGATCGCGGACCGCGCCCAGCGCTCGGGCGAGCACGGCGAGCCGCTGCCGCTGCCGGCCTGGGCGGACCCGATCGGGCTCGACGACATGCGCGAGCTCGTCCGGGCCTCGAAGCGCCTGATGCCGGACGTGGGCGTGCAGATCCCGCCGAACCTGTCCGACTGGTGGCTGCCGCTGGTGGAGGAGGGCGCGACCGACCTGGGCGGCCTCTCGGCGAACGGCGACCACATCTCGCCCGAGCACCCCTTCCCCTCGCCGCACCGCATGCGCAAGCAGCTCGCGCCGCGCGGCTACGCGCTCACCGAGCGGCTGTGCGTGTACCCGCAGTACATGACGCCCGAGTGGCTCGAGCAGGGCGTGCTCGACGTGATCAAGACGCGCTACTGGAGCTTCATCCCGCGGCGCGGGTCGGGCCGGCGCGAGGAGCGCGCGATCCGCCGCGACCTGGTGCCCGGCGCGATCGCCAAGGGGCGCGACGGCGTGGAGCTGACCGAGGACGAGCTGACCGCGCTGTTCGCGGAGACGCGCCCGGAGGCGATCGAGGACATGCGCCAGGCGGCGGACGAGCTGCGCGCCGAGCTGGCCGGCGACGAGGTCACGTTCGTGGTCAACCGCAACATCAACCTCTCGAACGTCTGCGTGGTGGGCTGCGCGTTCTGCGGGTTCGGGCAGGGCCGCCGCTCGCCGGACGCCTACGAGCACGACCGCGAGGAGTTCGCGCGGCGGGTGGGGGAGGCGCTCGAGTACGGGGCCACCGAGATCTGCATCCAGTCGGGCATCCACCCGGACTGGACGCTCGAGACCTACGAGGAGTGGCTGCGCTTCGCCAAGGAGCTGGCGCCCGAGATCCACCTGCACGCGTACTCGGCGATGGAGGTCGAGCACATGTGCGAGGTCTCCGGGCTGCCGCCGCGGGCGGTGTTCGAGCGGCTGCTCGAGGCGGGGCTCGGGTCCACGCCCGGCACGGCGGCCGAGGTCCTGCACGACGGCGTGCGCGAGCGCATCTCGCCCAACAAGCTGCCGGTGCGGCGCTGGGTGGAGATCATCGAGGCCTCGCACGCCAGCGGGCTGCGCTCGAGCGCGACCGTGATGTTCGGGCACGTGGAGGAGCCGTGGGAGCTGGCCGAGCACATGCGGGTGGTGCGCGCTCTCCAGGAGCGCACCGGCGGGTTCACCGAGTTCGTGCCGCTGTCGTTCATCCCGTTCCACACGCTGCTGGGGCGCACGCACGGCATCGAGGAGATCTCGCGGGAGGAGAACCTCAAGCACACGGCGGCGTTCCGCCTGGCGCTGGGGCGGACCGTCCGCAACCTCCAGGCGAGCTGGGTGAAGATGGGCCTGGACGCCGCGACCGAGTCGCTGCGCTGGGGGGTCAACGACCTGGGCGGCACGCTGATGGAGGAGTCGATCAGCCGGATGGCCGGCTCGTACCACGGCACGATGGTCGATCCAGACGACCTCGCCGCCGCCGCGCGCGCGGCCGGGCGCCCTGCGGCGCAGCGGGACACGCTGTACCGCGTTCTCCAGACGTACTGACGATCCGCTGGCGCAGCCGCAGCAGCAGCGCTCTAGCCTCGCTCCGCATGGCGCGGGGTCCAGTCACGGCAGCGGTGATCCTCGCCCTGCTCGCCGCCGCCTCGCCCGCCGCCGCCCAGGCGCCCTGCACCGCGGACTTCCCCGCCACGGCGCCGCCGCCGCAGCCGGGCGCGAAGCTGCGCTTCGGGATCTACCCCGGCGGTCCGGCGGGGCAGCTCGGGCCGGTGCCGGCCCCGGCCGTGCCGGAGGACCAGGGGAAGATCTTCGCGGCGCTCGAGCAGTTGCGGCCGCCCGCCGGGCCGTTTGCGGTGCACGTCTATCGCGCGTACATGACGCCGGAGTCCGAGGCGCGCGAGGAGCAGGAGCACCGGCGCCTGGTGGACCTGTACACAGCGCGCGGCTACGCCGTCGAGATCGTCATCCGCTACCGGCGCGACAACGACCCGGGCGGGTTCGCCGAGTTCGTCCGCGGCGTGGTCCGGCGCTTCGGGGCCAACCCGCTGGTCAAGGGCTTCCAGGTCACGAACGAGGTCAACTTCACGGCCTCGCCTGACTCCTCCGACGGCGCCTACGCCGGCTCGCGCGACGCGCTGATCCAGGGCGTGATCGCCGCCAAGGAGGAGGCGAGGGCGCGCGGCTACTCGCACGTGCAGATCGGCTTCAACTGGGTCTACCGCACCGATCCCGCGAACGAGCGCCAGTTCTGGGAGTACCTCGGCAGCGTGGGCGGCGAGCGCTTCGTGAAGTCGCTCGACTGGGTGGGGTTGGACGCCTACCCCGGCACGTTCTTCCCGCCGCGCACCGAGCCCTCGACCACAGGCGACATCCTCGTGCACGCGATGAGCACGCTGCGCAAGTGCAGCATGCCGATGGCGAACATCCCGGACAGCGTCCCGATCCACATCGAGGAGAACGGCTACCCGACCGGCCCCGACCGCTCGTACGAGGACCAGCGCGTGGCGGCCGAGCGGATGCTCGACGCGCTCGACCAGTACGCGCGCGTCTACGGCGTGACCGACTACTTCTGGTTCGACCTCCGCGACGCCGACTCGAGCAGCCCCAACTTCCAGCAGCAGTACGGCGTGATGCGCGACGACTACACGCCGAAGCCGGCGTTCGAGGTGCTGCGCGATCGGTTCGCGCGGATGACCGTGCCGGGGTCGGTGACGCCGCCCTCGGCCGCCCCTCCGGCGCCGCGCTCCCTGCGCGTGAAGCTCCGGCTGCGCTGCTTCTCGCGCGGCGTCACCGCGTACCTGATCGGGTCGGACGCGGCGTCGGCGTCGTCCGTGAGGTTCGCCCTGCGGGGCAAGAGGATCGCGGATCGAACCGCCCCCTTCCGCGGCCGCGTGCGCCTGCGCGCCTCGCGCCGCTCCTACCGCGTCCGGGCGGTCGCGCTGATCCGCTACGGCTCGGCGAAGCCGGTCACGCGCGTGAAGCACGCGCGCTGCGCGGTGCGCCGCTAGACCCGCGTTGCGCCGCTAGACTCGCGTTGCGCCGCTAGGCCGCGCGGTCGCCGTTAGGCCCGCGGTGCGCCGCTAGGCCGCGCGGTCGCCGTTAGGCCGCGGCGCGCCCCCAGGCCCGCGGTGCACGGGGTCCCCAAGCTCACCGTGCACGGGGTGCCTCAAGCCCACGGTGCACGGGGTGCCTCAAGCCCACCGTGCACGGGGGTTCGCCCCCAAACGCGTAGTGGGATGCACACCCGTTCTCAGTAGAACGAAGTTCTAGAACCTCGTTCTAGAACCGCGTTCTAGAAATTCGTTCTAGTTGTGGAGGGTGTGCAGTCCGGCGCCGGCCGCCATCCGCCCCGGCTCCGCCCGGCCCGGCTCCGCCCGCCCTCCGCTCGCGCCTTCGGGCTCGCTTCTCCCGCCCTCCGGTCCGGCTTCGCCCGGCGCGCGGTCCGGCTT
>JALZEZ010000526.1 GCA_030861775.1 Actinomycetota bacterium | reverse complement strand
GTCCATTCGAGGCCCCCGGGTGCGGCGGCGGCCGGGGGCGGGGCGGCAGCCGGGGTGGCGAACGCGAACGCTCGCACCCGGTGCCGCTTCGCCAGGCCGGCCGCCAGCTCGAGCCAGAAGCGCTCCGCGCCACCGGCCGGCGGGATCAGGGTTTCCGCCGCGAACACGATCTCGAGGGGGCCGACCACGTCCGAATGCATATCAGCGGTGTTTAACCTCGCGTGTCCGTGACCCGCCTAAGGATCCTCTACGCGGTCGAGGCGCTGCTACCCCCGCTCGGCGGCGCGGAGCGCTTCGGCATCGAGCTGGTCGAGGGACTCGGCGAGCGCCACGACGTCACAGCCCTCTTCCTGCGCGACCCCGACCGGCCCCCGGGAGCGCTCAGCGGCGTTAGCGTGCGGGCCGTGGACGCGCCGCCGGCCCCGGACGGCTACTGGGCAAGGAAGCGGCTCCGCCGGGAGGCCGTCGCGGACGCCGTGCGCGCGGAGCTCGGCGAGCACGGCGCCGACGTGGTCGCCACCACCCTCCACGCCGGACCGGGCGCGGTGGCCGCCGCCGCGGAGGCCGGCGTCCCCACGGTGATCTTCCTCCACAGCTACGAGCCGCTCTGCAAGTACGCCTACGACGTGGGCAGCGGATGCGTGCCCGAGTCGCGCTGCGAGCGCTGCCCCATGCCGCGGGCGCTCGCCCCGGCGGAACGCGCCGAGTTCGACGCCTCGCGGCGCGAGCACGCGGCCTCGCTCGAGACCGCCGACGGCCTCGTGGCCGCGTGCGCTTTCCTCGCCGACGCCTGCGAGGCGTGGACCGGCCGTACCCCAGCGGTGGTGGCCGGGAGCGCGCGCGACATGCCCGCCGTGCGCGCGGACCCGGACGGCCCGGTGATGGTCGTCGCCGCCAAGTGGTCGGTGAACAAGGGGCGCGACCTGCTCGCCCCGCTGGCGGCCGCGCTGCACGAGGCCCTCCCCGGCCGCCGGCTGGCGATCACCGCGAACGGCATCGACGGCCCGCTGGCCGAGCGTCTCGGCCGGCTCCCGAACGTCGGCCTCGTCCCGAACGCGCCGATCCACCACCTCCTCGACGGCGCCGCCGCCCTGCTCGTCCCCTCCCAGTGGTCCGAGCTGTTCGGGTGCACCGTGTTCGAGGGCCTCGCCGCCCGCGTGCCCACGCTCGCGTCCGCGGTCGGGGGCCTGCCGGAGTACGTCCCCCCGGAGCAGCTCGTCTCGCCGCCCGGCGACCCGGAGGCCTGGGCCGGAGCACTCACCCGCCTGCTCGAGCCCGGACCCTGGGAGGACGCCCGGCGCCGGGGCCGCGCCGCGGCCGAGGCGGTGCTGGCCACCGACCCGATCGCGCGCGCCGAGGAGGCGCTGCTCGCGGTCGCGCGCCTGGAGGCGACGGCGTGATCGTCGACGAGCTGCGCGCGGAGGCGTCCGGCGGCGAGGTCGAGCGGTCGGCGCGCCTGCGCTGGGACGGAGGCGAGTTCCGGCTGCGGGTGACCGTCCCGGCGGAGCTCGCGCCCCGCCACCCCGACGCCTCCCCGTTCGTCTGCACCTGCCTGCTCCTGGCCATGCGGCTGAGCGAGGACCTCGACGTCCGCGGCCCGGTCTCCGAGCCGCTGCTCGCGAGCGCCCGGCGGATCGTCGACCTCTACGCGAGCTGGGACCCGCGCCTGTACCGCACGCGCGTCCGGGCCGAGCGCGCGTCCGAGCCAGCGCCCCGCGCCGCGGGAATCGGCGCCTTCGTCTCCCGCGGCGTGGACTCGCTCTACACCGCCGCCGTCCCGCGCGCCCTCCCCGGCCCGCTCACCCACCTGGTCTTCTGCGACCACCTCGAGCCGAAGCACAGCGCCGCCACGCGGGCGGCCGAGATCGAGGAGTCCCGCGCGGCGGCCGGCCTGCTGGGCCTGCCGCTCGTCGTGATCGACAGCAACGTGCGCGAGCTGACCGACCCGCTGGTGGGCGACTGGGAGGACATGGTCGGCGGCGCCCTGGCGATGCTGGCCACGGCGATGCCGGGCGGGTTCGGCCACGTGGTGATCCCGTCGAGCGACGGCCCGGCGACGATCGGCCCCTGCGGCACGAGCCCCCTGCTCGACCCGCTGTTCTCGACCGCGGAGGTCGAGGTGGTGCACGACGCACCGCAGACCCGCACCGCGAAGGTCGAGTGGCTGGCCCGCGAGCGGCCTGGGCTCCTCCCCCACCTCAAGGTCTGCTTCGAGGAGGACCGGCCGGACAACTGCGGCCGCTGCTCGAAGTGCGTCGTGACGATGCTCGCGCTGGAGGCGGCCGGTGCGCTGCGCGCGGCGAGCGGCTTCCCGCCCGCGGTGGACCTCGACGCGCTGGCGAAGCTGAAGCCCGGATTCGTCAACGAGCGGGTCGAGTTCGAGGCGATCGAGCAGGCCCTCCGCGCCCGCGGCGACTACGAGCTGGCCGACGCCGTCCGCGCCGCGCTCGACCGCGGCGCCGCCGTCGATCCCGCCCGCATCGTGATCACCGGCCGCACCCCCGACTTCCGCAAGCGCGCCTCCCGGCACGCGCGCCTGGTGATGGGCGGCCCCCCCGGGC
>JALZEZ010000525.1 GCA_030861775.1 Actinomycetota bacterium | reverse complement strand
CGCCAGGCCCGCGCGACCGCCACGACCAGCAGCGCGGCGACCAGGGCCGCCAGCACCAGCAGCGCGACCGCCAGCCCGGTGGGGTAGTCGCGCATGAAGAACAGCTCCTCGCGCGGGTTGCGGCCGCCGACGCGCTCCAGCGCGTCCTCGGTGGCGTCCACCGCGAAGGCGAAGTGCCCGCCCACCAGCGCGCGCCCGGCGCCACTGGCGGCCTTGGGCGGGCTCGAGGCCTGCACCTTGCCCCACTTGCCGGAGCTGGCGTAGCTCGTGATCCAGTCGTACGCCTGGGCGGGGGTCTCGCGCCCGTTGACCAGGGCGGCGGTGGCGTAGGCCGGCACGACGACCGCCGTGGCCACCAGGCCGTACGCGGCGAAGCGGCGGACGAGCTCCGCGCGCGGGGCGGTGCCGCGGCCGATGGCCAGGGCGGTCAGAGCCACGCCGGCGAACAGCACGTTGGTGTCGTGCGCGAGCACGGCCAGCCCGTTCACGGCGCCGAGGACCCCGAACGCGCGCACGCTCGGCCGCAGCGCCGCCCGGTGGGCGGCCGCGGCGCAGGCGATCAGCAGCGTCGCCGACAGCACGTAGACCTCGGCCTCGCCGCTGTAGAACCACCAGCCGTAGGAGAACCCGAGCAGCCCGCAGGCGAGCGCGCAGGCGAGCGGGCGCCAGCCGAGCGAGCGCAGCCACCACCAGAGCAGGCCGACGCCGAGCGCGCCGGTCAGCGCGTTCTGGACCTGGAGGACGCCCAGCGGCCCGCCGTCGTGGCCGAGCGCGAGCGCCGCGTTGTGCGCCAGCCACCCGAGCGCCCCCCACAGCACGTGGTGCGGGTGCAGCACCTCGCCCGCCGCGCCGGTGCGGATGCCGGCCGCGTAGCTCAGCGCGTCCTCGGCCTCGGCGTGGTTGGCCGTCAGCGTGAGGAGGTACACGACGGCCAGTCCCACCGCCACCAGCGCCGCCTCCCGGTAGAGCCGGCGGGGCCTCACGGGGTCCACGGCGGGCAGACTACCTCCCGTGGCCCGCAGGGCGTCCTACTCCGAGGGGATCGCGTTCGCGGTCCTGAGCTTCGCCTCGATCGTGGTCGTCGGGCTGCTCAGCAGCATCCTGGTGGCGCGCGCGTACGGGATCGACCCGGTCGGCGAGTACGCGATCGCGCTCGCGCCGTCGCTCGCCCTCGGCACGCTCTCGCAGCTCCGCGAGCAGGCCGCGCTGGTCCGCAAGCTGGCGCTGCTCGAGGCGCGCGCGCCGCGCGTGACCGGCCTCTTCGCGGCGGTCATGTCGTTCTCGTTCGGCCTGACCGTGCTGGTGGCCGTCCCGGTCACGGCCGCCACCTGGCTCGTGCTCGACGGGCCGGTCGGGCGCGACGACCTCTTCGTCCCCGCGCTGGCCCTGATCGGCAGCTACATCCTGCTCGAGAACACCTGCTGGAACCTCGACGTGATCTTCTCCTCGTTCCGGGCCGGCCGCTCGCTGTTCTGGGTGCGGCTGGTGCACGGCGTGTCGTTCCTCGTCTACGCGATCGGGATCAACCTGACGTTCGGCGACGACGTGTGGGGGCTGGTCGTGGCCACGGCCGCGTCGTGGCTCACGGTGGTGCTCCAGCGGGTCGTGCTGGCCCGGCAGTTCATGCGCTTCCGCGTGCCCGGGCGCGAGGTGCGCGAGGGCTTCCGCTCGCTGGGCGAGCTGGTCCGCTTCGGGGCCAAGGTGGCGCCGGGGATGATCGCCGACGGCGTGGCCCGGCAGTCGAGCGTGTGGGTGCTCTCGGTGACCTCGTCGATCACGGCGGTGGGCGCGTTCAACCGGGCCTGGCTGCTCGCCTCGCGCTTCATCGACCTGGGGCACCGGGTCACCGAGATGCTCTTCCCCACCCTGGTCGAGCGCCGCGCGAGCGGGGACCGCGAGGGCTTCGACCGGGTCTCGCTCGACACGATCCGCTACTCGATCGCCGGCATGCTGCTGCCCGCCGCCGTGGGCGGCGGCGCGGCCGACGGGGTGATGGACCTGTTCGGCGACGGCTTCGACCAGGCCGCCGACGCGCTCGCGCTGCTGCTGGTCGTGCCCGCGCTCTCGGCGGTGGCGGCGATCCAGACGAGCGTGCTGTGGACCGACGACCGGCCGTGGCTGAGCACCGCGATCACCTCGACCCGGGCCGTCCTCACGCTCGGGCTGCTGATCGTGTTCGCCAGCGAGTGGGGCATAACCGGTGCCGCCGCCGCGATGGTGGTCGCCTACCTGGTGGACGTGATCTGGTCGTTCGCGGCCATGCGCCGGAGCTGGTCGGGGCCGGTGCGGAGGCTGTGGCCGTACCGGGGGATGGCCGCGGTGGCCGTGGCCTACGCGGCCGGCTTCGGGGCGGCGCGGGGCGTGGACGTCGCGCTCGGCCAGGAGGTGGGCACCGCCGCCGCCCTGCTCGCCGGCACGATGGCCTACGTGTTCGCCGTCTTCGTCTGCGGCGGGCTCGTGCAGCGCGACCGCGACCGGCTCGCGCTGGCCGCGCGCCGCTTCCGGGAACGGCGGGCACTTAGGGAGGGGGTCCCGGCCGCCTCGCCGGGCTCCGCCGGGGGC
>JALZEZ010000244.1 GCA_030861775.1 Actinomycetota bacterium | reverse complement strand
GGGGGGGGGGCCCGCCGACAGCAGCGACCTGCCGGAGGTCGCGAGGCTCCACGGGATCACGCGCGCCGAGGCGGCGCAGCGGCTGGCCCAGGAGCGGTTCGCGGGCGCGCTCGAGGCCGACGCGCGCCGGCTCTGGCCGGACACCTTCGCCGGCCTGTGGATGGGCCGGGGGGCCAACCCGGCGATCTCGGTCGCGTTCACCGCGGACGCGGCGCAGAACGTCGCGCAGCTCGGCGGCGGCTCGCGCTACGCGCTCCAGCTCCAGCCCGTGACCGCCCGGCACTCCGACAGCGACCTGAAGACGCTCCAGCGGCGGATGATCGCCGACCGCGAGGCCGCCCGCCGCGGCGAGTGGTCGCTGCCGGGCATCAGCGGCGCGTCGTACGCGCTCGACATCGACCCGCGCCGCAACGCGGTCGTGCTGATCGCGGCGCGGCCGACGGCCGCGCTGGTCGCGGCCGTCAGGGAGCGATACGGCGACGCGGTCGTCGTGGAGTCCGGCGCCGGCGTCGTGCCCGGGTCGTGCACCCGCGAGACGTGCCTCTGGACGCTGCGCTCGGGCCTCAAGGCGGTCAGCGAGACCACCTACTGCTCGACGGCGTTCGCCGTCCGGCGCAACGACACGGGGGCCCGCAACATCCTGTCGGCGGCCCACTGCAGCGGCAACGACCGCTACCACGGCGGGCAGCTCTACGGCCAGGTGCTGGCGCAGCAGCAGGCCTGGAAGGTGGACGCGGAGCGCCACGGGGCGGGGCAGAACCAGTTCGCCGCCCGTGCCTACAACTTCGTGGACACGAGCAACAAGGCGGTCCCCGTCACCAGCACCGGCACCTACGCCGGCCTGAACATCGACGCCACCGTGTGCAAGTCCGGCGTCAGGACCGGCAAGTCGTGCGGCGTCGTCAAGGGGAAGGACTACTCCCCGTACTACGTCCCCAACGGGAACTCGTTCATCCGCGCGATCAACATGTGCTCGCGACAGGGCGACAGCGGATCGGGCGTCTACATCGACGGCAAGGCCGTCGGGATCCTGTCGGGCGTCGAGACCGACGACACGTGCTTCAGCGGTACGGACACGACGACCTTCGGGCACATCGAGTTCGCCCAGAGCGCACTCGGCGCGACGGTCGTGACGTCGGAGTCGAGGCCGACGTTCGACTCGATCGTCGCCCGGAACGCCACGAGCTACATCACCGTCAAGTTCGGCTGGCCGGTGTCGTGCGCGTCGGTCTCGACCTCGGACTTCACGGTCAAGGTCAACGGCCTGATCGTGACGCCCACGTTCCACACCTGCGACGGCGACTCCGACCCGAACTTCGACCTGCAGCTCTCGAGCACGCTCGTGTTCGGCAGCTCGGTCGAGGTGACGGTCAACGGGACCATCACCGATCCGGGCGGCAACACGGTGCCGACGCCGACCACCCGGACGACGACGGTGTCGTGATCGCGGATCGCTGACGCCGGCTACGGCCCGGCCGTTCGCCGGCGTTGTAATTCACCAACCGCATAAACCCATTGCACAGTGCGTTTGCACGATGTGTGCGTCACCCAAGCCGAAGGCGTGAAATTGGAGTAGAGTGCACTCCCGCTAGGGGGTTCACTTTTTTGCGCAGCCTTACCGGTCGGCTCGCTGATGTCATAGGCCGCAATCGACGGGCCGTGCTCGCCGTCTGGTCGGTTGTGTTCCTGGTCGCCGTTCCCTTCTCGCTGCGCCAGCAGGACAACCTCACGAGCGGTGGGGGCATCGCTCCGGGTTCCGACTCGGCGATCGTCGACTCGGCGGCCGACGAGTTCCCCGGCCGTGACAGGTACCAGCAGGGGGTCCTCCTCGAGGTGGGCCCGGGCGCGGGTCCGAAGGCGCTCCTCGCGCGCGTGCGCGAGGTGAAGCGCGTGATGCGCGAGGTCGACCGCATCGAGCTCGTGCGCCTTCGCGGCGCCGAGAAACGTCCCTTCGTCCGTCCCCGGGCGCGCTTCATGCCGGTGGCGATCAGCGGCAACCAGGACAACCGCTGGGACGCGGTCAAGGAGGTTCGAGAGAAGCTCGGCGTGCCGGACGGGCCGAAGGACGGCATCACCACCTACTTCGTCGGGCAGGACGGCCTGTGGGCGGCGCTCAACGACCTCCAGAAGGAGGACCTGGCCGCGGCCGAGCAGATCGGCTTCCCGATCACCCTGCTGATCCTCTTCCTCACCTTCGGCGCGCTCGCGGCGGCCGCGCTGCCGGTCATGCTCGGGGTGACCAGCGTCACCCTCACCGGCGCGGCGGTCTACCTCCTCTCTCAGGTGACGAGCATGTCGAGCTTCGTCACCAACGCGGCGTCGATGATCGGCATCGGGGTGGCGGTGGACTACTCCCTGTTCGTGCTGGCCCGCTACCGGCAGGAGATAGCGGCCGGGGCCAGTCCCGACGAGGCGCGGCGCCGGGCGCTGTCGAGCTCCGGGACGGCCGTCGTCTTCTCCGGCCTGACGGTGATGGCGGCGCTGCTGGCGGTCTTCCTGATCGACTCGAAGCTGCTTCGCTCCATGGCGCTGGGGATGATCGTGGTGGTCGCGATCTCGGTGATGGCGGCGATCTCGTTCCTGCCCGCGCTCATCGACACGCTCGGCGACCGGGCCGTCAAGCGCGGGACGCTGGTCACCCGGCTCGGCAACGCGGTGCGCGCGGCGCTGCGCGAGCTGCGCGGCCCCGACCGCCAGCCGGCCGAGCCGTTCTGGTCGCGCTGGACCCACCGCGTGATGCGGCGCCCGGTCCTGTCGGTGCTCGCGGTGTCCGCGCTGATGCTGGCGCTCGCGGCGCCCGCGCTCGAGATCGAGGTGGGCGAGAGCGCCATCGACCAGTTCCCGAAGGACCACGAGGCGCGCGTCGGCCTGGAGAAGGGCGCCGCCATCGTGGGCCCCGGACGGCTGGGCCCCGTCGAGGTCCTGGTCGACTTCAAGCGGGGAGACCTCGACTCGTCCCGGAACAGGCGCGCGTTTGACCGTTACGTCGCGTCCCTGCGGAAGCGCCGCGACGTCACCGGCGTGGAAAAGCACGCGAAGCCGAAGCGCACCGACCAGGTGCTGCTCACGGTCGTCACCAAGGCGGCGCCCGAGACCGAGGAGTCGAGCCGGCTGACGGCGGACCTGAGGCGCCAGGCGGACCGGGGCAAGGGCCTCAGCAGGGTGGCCGCTGTGTACGTCGGAGGTAACACAGCATTACCTGAGGACTTCGCTTCACTGGTTAGTGACTCAATGGTGAAACTTGCACTATTGATTATTGCACTCACCTACATCGTCTTATTGTTAATGGTACGATCGCTTTTGCTGCCGCTGAAAGCCGTACTCATGACCATGCTCAGTGTGGTCTCGGCTTATGGCGTACTGGTGGTCATATTCCAGTGGGGCTGGTTCGACACACTCTTCAACTACGACTCACCGGGGTATATCGAGGCCACCGCACCGCCCCTGATGCTGGCGGTGGTCTTCGGCCTCTCGATGGACTACGAGGTGTTCCTGCTCGCGCGGATACGCGAGTACGTGTCCACGGACGACCCGCGGACCGCCGTGGCCAAGGGCCTGATGGTCAGCGCGGCCACGATCACGAGCGCGGCGCTGATCATGGTGTCGGTGTTCGGGGCGTTCGCCCTGGTCGGCGTGCCCTCGGTCAAGCAGATCGGCGTCGGGCTGGCCGTGGCGATCGCACTCGACGCGACGATCGTGCGGCTGATCCTCGTGCCCGCGACGATGGAGCTTCTCGGCAAGTGGAACTGGTGGCTGCCCGCGTGGCTCGAGAAGCGGCTGCCCGGCGCGGCGGTCGAGGCGCCGGCCGCCGTCGCAAGCGATCCGGGTGACGATGTTCGACAACTACTCGATCGGCCTGCCGATCGAGCGCCTGGAGGCGCGCGAGCGGTTGGAGTTGCTGTGCGACCCGGGGACGGTTCACCGGATCCGGTCGACGGCGGCGTCCCGGCGAGTCGGGGTGGAGGCGAGGGAGGGTGACGGAGTAGTAGGGGCCTCCGGCCGGATCCAGGGCCGGCCGGTGTTCTGCTTCGCCCAGGACAGCCGCTTCGTCGGCGGCTCGCTGGGCGAGGCGCACGCGGAGACGATCCTGCGAGTCCTCTCGCTGGCCGACGAGGCCCGTGTGCCGGTCGTGGGCTTCGTGGAGTCCGCCGGCGCGCGGATGCACGAGGCCACCGCCGCGCTCGGCGGCTACGGACGGATCTTCCGCGCGGTGGTGCGCCTCTCGGGACGGGTTCCGCAGATATCGATCGTCAACGGCACGTCGGCCGGCGGGGGCTCGTACGGCCCCGCGCTCACCGACCTCATCGTCATGACCCATCGGGCCAGCATGTTCCTGACCGGACCGGGCGTGGTCCGGGAGGTCACGGGCGAGGAGATCGGCCAGGCGGAGCTGGGCGGGTACCGGGTACAGGAGCGGAACGGCGTCTGCCACGTGGTCGTGCCGACCGACATCGACGCCGCGTTCATGGCCCGCGAGCTGCTCGGCTTCCTTCCGCAGAACGCCTGGGAGTCGCCGCCGCGGGCGAGGCCGGAGCCCCCGCCCACCGACAACCCCGGCGCCAGCGTGCCGCGCGAGATCCGCCACGTCTACGACGTCCGCGACGTGGCCCGGGGCATCGTCGATGGCGGCAACCTGCTGGAGCTGGCCCCGCGCTGGGCGCGCAACATAGTCACCGCGTTCGCCCGGCTCGACGGCCGGCCGGTGGGGATCATCGCCAACCAGCCGCGTTACATCGGGGGCGTCCTGAACGCGGAGGCCTCCGAGAAGGGGGCCCGCTTCGTACGACTGTGCGACGCCTTCGGGCTGGCGCTCGTGACCCTGGTCGACACGCCGGGCTACCTGCCCGGCCGGCGCCAGGAGGCCCGCGGCGTCATCCGCCACGGCGCGAAGCTGCTTCACGCGTTCGCCGAGGCCTCCGTGCCGCGGGTCAGCGTGATCCTGAGGCAGGCGTACGGCGGCGCCTACATCACGATGAACGCGAAGGACCTGGGCGCCGACTTCGCCTACGCCTGGCCGCGGGCCCGGATCGGGATCATGGGCGCGAGTCAGGCCGTGGGGATCATCCGCCGCCGCGAGATCGCGAACGCGGACGATCCGGTCGCGCTCCAGGCGGACCTCGCCGACGCCTACGCCGCCGAGCACCAGGACGCGCGCGCGGCCGCCCGCGAGGGCTTCATCGACGAGCTGATCTCGCCGAGCGAGACGCGCGAGCGGCTCTGCGCGGCGATCGAGCTGCTCGCGGCGAAGCGCGGGCGCGCCGGGACCTCTGGGAACATCCCCCTCTAGCGAGGCCGGCTCTTGCGTGCAGGCGCCAATGAGCCACCCTGCCCTCCCGGTTTGACCCCTCCAAATGGAGGGGGTTGGGCGGTGTCGGACTCGCATTTTCCGACAATTTCCGCGTAGTAGTACGGAATCCGCGCATCGGTCCCACCCCCCAAACGGGGGCTAGGGAACGCACAGGGCCAGGGGACTCTGGCGCGCGGCAAAAACGAGGGGGAGGAAGAGATGTCTGAGTTGATCGGAAGGATCCGCCGCGATATCGACGCGCGGATCGAGGAGCTCCGCCCGGAGATCGAGGGCCTCGAGGCCGCGGCGCAGGCGCTGGACGAGCTCGGGAAGCCGCCGGCCAACCGCCGCAACGGCGGCCGCGCGACGCGCAGCACGCGCG
>JALZEZ010000050.1:8468-13160 GCA_030861775.1 Actinomycetota bacterium | reverse complement strand
CACCACGTTCCACCAGACGGTCGCGGGACTCGCGATCGCGCGGCGGCTCAAGGCGTGGGACGACCCGCCGGTCGTCGTCTTCGGCGGCGCGAACTGCGAGGGTGAGATGGGCTCGCAGCTCGCGCGTTCGTTCCCCTGGATCGACTACGTCTGCACGGGGGAGGGCGACCTGGTCGTGCCGGACTTCATCGAGGCGCTGCTCGGCGGCGGCGATCCGCCACCGGCCGACGGCATCGTGTCCGGCTCGAGCTCGGGCATGACGCTGCCGGCGCTCGTCGAGGACATGGACGGCCTGCCGTACCCCGACTTCGACGACTACTTCGCGCAGGCCGCCGAGCTGCCGCTCGCGCCGCCGGTCCGGGCCTCGATCGAGACCGCGCGCGGCTGCTGGTGGGGCGCCAAGCACCACTGCACGTTCTGCGGCCTCAACGGGCTGACGATGCCCTTCCGCAGCAAGTCCCCGGACCGGGTCTTCGACGAGGTCATGCGGATCGGGCGCCGCTACGACACGGCGCGCGTGGACGCCGTCGACAACATCCTCGACCTGCGCTACGTCGAGACCCTGTTCCCGCGGCTGGCCGAGGCCGACTACCGGCCAGCCCTGTTCTTCGAGACGAAGGCGAACCTGACCCACCGGCAGCTCCGGCTGCTGCGCGCGGGCGGCGTCGAGTCACTCCAGCCGGGGATCGAGAGCCTGAGCGACCAGGTGCTCACCCTGATGCGCAAGGGGTGCACGGCGCAGCAGAACGTGCGCCTCCTGCGCTGGTGCGCCGAGCTCGACGTCGAGGCGTGGTGGAACGTCATCTACGGGTTCCCGGGCGAGGATCCGGACGAATACGCGCGCATGGCCGATCTGATCCCGCTGATCGCCCACCTCCAGCCGCCGCGCTTCGTGGGACCGATCCGGCTCGATCGCTTCAGCCCGTACCACTCCGAGCCGGGCGCCTTCGGCATCGACGCGGTCCGGCCCGCTCCCGCCTATCGGGAGGTCTTCCCGGTGGGCGACGCGGAGCTGGAGCGGCTGGCCTACTACTTCGACTTCGACGCGAACGGCGCGGGGTCGGCCTGCGACCCGGGCTCGTACGTCGAGCCGACGCGCGACGCGATCCGCGAATGGCTGCGCGCGGCGCCGACCGCGCGGCTCGACGCCGTGTCGCTGGGCGACGCGGTGCTCGTGCTGGACGACAGGCCCTGCGCGCGGCAGCCGAGCCACGTGCTGACGGGAGCGGCTGCCGCGGTGCACGAGCTGGCCGACTCGCCGCGGACGACCGAGAGCCTCGTGCGCGAGCTGCGTGACGGCTACGCGGAGCCCGAGGTGGAGGACGCCCTGGCGGCGCTGGTGAACGCGCGCCTGGTCTGGCCGAGCGGCGACCGCAACCTCACGCTCGCGGTCTTCCGGAACCGCGATCCGGACGGCGGCGCCTAGGCGCGGCCGGCCCGCCTGCCCGCTAGCGCCAGCCGGCCCCGGGGGACGGGATCGCGTTCAGCCCCTCCTCGAAGGACTCGCGCGACCCGCCCCAGTCCGTGCGCTTCAACGCGTCCCATTGCTCGTCGGAGAGGCTGTCGCCGGTCTCCTGCTCGGCCTCGCGCATCGCCGCCTCGGGGTCCGCGCGGAAGCGCTCGCGGTAGTCGGAGTCGTCGGCGTAGCGCGTGCGGACGTGCTCGATCGCGGCGCTGCCGGGGGATGGTCGCTGCTCGTTCACTCCGGCTCCTTCGGTCGATGTGCCCTAGCGCCCGCCACCGGGCGCCGGGATGGCGTTCAGTCCTTTCTCGAACGACTCGTGCGACCCGCCCCAGTCAGTGCGCTTCAGCGCGTCCCATTGCTCGTCGGAGAGGCTGTCGCCGGTCTCCTGCTCGGCCTCGCGCATCGCCGCCTCGGGGTCCGCGCGGAAGCGCTCGCGGTAGTCCGGGTCGTCGGCGTAGCGCGTGCGGACGTGCTCGATCGCCGCGCTGCCGGGGGATGGTCGCTGCTCGTTCACTCCGGCTCCTTCGGTCGGATCGCGGAATACTCGCAAACAGCGGCAAACGCCGCGCTCCGCGCGAGGTTCGCCGCCACGATCCCTACGTAGGATGGACCGACCATGGCGAAGGACACCGAGAAGCTCATCCGGCAGCTGTCGCTGATCTCGTTCCTGATGGCCGAGCGGCGGCCGGTCACGGCGCTTGAGATCAAGCAGGAGGTCGAGGGCTACTCGGGCATGAACGACGACGCCTTCGCGCGGCGCTTCTACGCCGACCGGGCCGAGCTCGAGTCGCTGGGAATCGAGCTCAAGGTCGACAAGCCGGCCGAGGGCTACTACGAGGCCGAGAACTACTCGCTGCCCCCGCAGAACTTCTACCTCCCGTCGATCAAGTTCACCGACGACGAGCTGGGCGCGCTGCGCACCGCGCTGTCGCTGCTCGACGGTGAGTTCGCCTACGCGGAGCCGCTGCGGCTCGCGCTCCAGCAGCTCTCGTGGGGCAAGCCGTCGCCGCTGTCGGCGCCCGAGAACCGCCAGGTGGCGCTGGGCGTCACGGCGGGCGCGGGCGGGCGCGAGCTGTCGCAGCGGCTGGCCAAGGTCGAGACCGCGATCTTCCGCCGCAAGACGATCGTCTTCGACTACTACACGATGGGCCGCGACGCCGAGGAGCAGCGCAAGGTCGATCCCTACCACCTGCTCTTCCGCGGCGGGCAGTTCTACCTGGTGGGGCACTCGCACGAGCGCGACGACGTGCGCGTCTTCCGCCTCTCGCGCATGCGCGGGAAGGTCGGCTACGCCTCGAAGGCCGAGCACGACTTCCCGCCGCCCGAGGACTTCGACCCGCGCGTGTACGCCACCCGCACCGACTGGCAGCTCGGCGACCCGATCGGCACCACACGCATCTGGGTGGCGCCGCAGATCGACTGGCTGGTCGAGCGCCACTTCGGCCACGCCGGCACGATCACCCCGGCCTCCGAGTCCGACGACGCGCCCGAGGAGGGCAAGGTCTTCGAGACCGAGTACGGCGACGAGCGCCAGATCGCCTCATGGGTCCTTGGGCTGGGCGAGCGCGCTCGCATCCTCGGCCCGCCGGAGCTGGCCGAGCGCGCCGCCGGCGCGGTGCGCACGATCGTCGAGCGCCACGCCGCTCAGCTCGAGCACGCCGCGGCCGCCCCGCGCCAGCCGGCGCAGCGCACCGAGGGCGACTCGAACGGGAAGGGCGAGGCGCTGATCCGCCCCGAGCGCTTCGCCCGGCTGGTCACCCTGGCCGGGATCCTGATCGACGCCGCCCGCACGGGCTCGAAGCTCGACGTGTGCGAGGTCCGCGAGAGCCTCCAGCTCACCGACACCGAGCTGCGCGAGGACATCGACGTGCTCAACGTCGTGAACTTCGGCGGCGGCAGCTACGTGCTCTACGCCGAGGTCCACGACGACACGATCGAGGTCGACCCCGAGCCGTACGGCGACAACTTCGCAAAGCCCGCCCGGCTGCTGCCGCTCGAGGCCAAGGCGCTGGTGGCGGCCATCGACCTGATCGGCGACCACCTGCCGCAGGGCTCGCTCGCCTCCGCGCGCGAGAAGATCGTGACCGCGCTGGGCCGCGACCCGGCCACCGACGGGCTCCAGATCACCACCGCCAGCGGCGACGACTCCGAGATCGCCGGCGTGGTCAGCCAGGCGATCGCCGACCGGCACCTGCTGCGGCTCGACTACTACAAGGAGAACGAGGACGAGTTCACCACCCGCCGGGTCGAGCCCTACCAGCTCCTGAACGGCCAGGAGGGCTGGTACGTGCACTGCTGGGACCTCGACCGCGACGCCACCCGCAGCTTCCGGCTCGACCGCATCCGCGAGGCGGAGATCCTCGACGAGGAGTTCGAGCCGCGGCCGGGCATCGAGCCCGACGTGCAGGGCTGGCCGCGCACGGGCGAGGTGCCCGCCTCGCGCCCGGCGCGCGTCTGGATCTCGCCCGAGCGGGCGCGCTGGGCGAAGGAGGACCGCCGCGTGGTGGAGGAGCTGCGCGACGGCGCCGTGATCGTCGAGGTCCACTACGCGGGCGAGGACTGGCTGGTCCGCCAGATCCTCGAGGAGGCCGGCGACGCCGCCGTCCTCGAGCCCGACGAGGCCCGCGAGGCGGTCCTCCACGCCGCCGAGGCCCTGGCCGGCGCCGCCGCCCGCTAGCGCACAGCGCGCAAAAAGGGGTCTGACCCCTTTTTTACGTTCCTGTAACGGTTTGTTCGGGGCGCTGCGCATCTTTTGAGGTCCAGCGCGGTTGGTGGGGCATGACTCGCCGCCTGCTCGCCCTCACCGCACTCGTCGTCGCCCTCGTCTGCCCGGCCGCCGCCTCCGCGGACTGGCTTCCGATCGAGGAGGTCGGGACCATCGGGCCCTCCGATCAGCAGTTCCACACCGCCGCGAACGATCGCGGCGACGCGATCCTCGCGTGGGGCGACGGCGCCGCCATCAAGGTGGCGGTGTCCCGGCGCGGCGAGGCGTTCGGAGCCGCGCGGACCGTCCCGGGCTCGACCGGCGAGCTCAAGCTGCTCGAGGGCGTCGACCTCAACGAGGACGGCAGGGCGATCCTCTGGTGGCGCGAGCCGGTCCAGGGCTCCGGCATCCGCTTCAAGCTCGTGGGGCTGAAGGTCGACGGCGGCTTCGGCAGGTCGCGGGTCGTCACGCCCACGGACGAGTACCTCAGCTTCGAGCCGGTCATCGGCCCCGGCGGTCGCAT
>JALZEZ010000050.1:0-8458 GCA_030861775.1 Actinomycetota bacterium | reverse complement strand
CTACGCGACCGGATCCCGCCAGCGACCGGTCTACGCGCGCGTGGCACCCCCGAGCGGCAAGCTCGGCCGCTGCATCACGCTGGCGTCGGGCGCCATCAGGCCAAGCGACCTCTGGTACGTCGGCAACCGCCCGATGATCGCCTACCGCCAGGCGTCCGACGACCACACCCGGCTGCGTGAGCGCCGGATCGACGGCGGCGGCGCGCGCGTGATCGCGACGGTCCCGCGCGACGGCGTCGTCGTGCTGGACACCGCCTCGAACGGGACGCAGGCCGCGCTCTGGACGGGCAACGGGGCACCGGAGAAGCAGCCGCTCGTGACCGCCGTGCGGCGCGCCGGCGGCACGTTCGGCAAGGGACACCTGCTCGACAATCGGATCCCGCCGCAGGTCATGGCGGTGGCGGTCGCGCGCAGCGGGGCCGCGGTCGTCGCCTGGCACGAGTGGAACGAGCCGACGACCGAGGACGGCGGATCGGACACGCCCGAGTACACGCCCGGCCGCATCATCACCTCGTTCCGCCAGGCGGGCCGCCCGTTCAGCGCCCTGCAATCGTTCCGCCCCGACCCGGAGAACGCGTCAATCGAGAGCCTGAGCGCGGACGTCGAGTCCGACGGTCTCGCCGCCCTGGCCTGGAACGCAACCCGCTTCCAGGGCATCCAGCGGCGCCTCTACACCGCGACGATCAACAACGGCGACCCGCCGGAGGTCACGCCGATGACCGACTTCGACAACCTCGGCTTCCGGCTCGACGCAGTCCACGTCGACGAGCGGCAGCGCACGGTCTTCGGATGGATCGACGAGACGAAGGTCCTCGCGCAGCGCGGCCGCTGGGCGGTCAGTCCGTAGGCTCCAGCACGATCACCGGGAACTCCCGCTCGGTGAACGCCCGGTAGTCGTGCACCTTCGGGTACACGCGCTCGTACACGCGCAGCCGCCGCTCGCGCTCCTCGCCCTCCGCCCGGCGCGCCCGCACGGCGCGCCGCTCGCCGCCCATCACCACGTGCGCGCGGGGTTGCGCCTCGAGGTTCAGCCACCACGCCGGCGGCCGCGGGTTGCCCGCGTTCGCGGCCACCACGATCAGGTCGTCGCCGTCCCAGGCGTAGATGACCGGGGTCGCGCGCGGCTTCCCGCTGCGGCGGCCGACCGTCTCCAGCACCATCACCGGCCCCCCGAGCCAGCGCCCCACGAACCGTCCCTGGAGCCGCCTGTAGAGCCGCGCGTGCAGCCGCGGCACGGCCCGCCCGAAGAACGGCACCTTCGCTCCGAGGTTCTGGAGCCGCGCCTCCCGCTGGTCGCGCACGCGTGAATCGAACCGCACCGCCACGCCGGCCAGTGTGCGGAACGTCATACCCTTCCGCCGCCGTGCCGTCGCGACGCGACCAGATCCGCATGAGCGACGAGGAGCTGCGCGCGTTCCTCGCCGAGCAGATGATCGTGAGCTGCGCGACGGCGGGGCCGAACGGCCGCCCGCACCTGGTCCCGCTCTGGTACGTGCCCGACGGCGCCGAGGCGCTCACCGGCTGGACATACGCCAAGTCGCAGAAGGCGAAGAACCTGGAGCGCGACCCGCGGGCGACGCTCCAGATCGAGGACGGCGTCCAGTACCACGAGCTGCGCGGCGTGATGATGGAGTGCGACGTGGAGCTGGAGCGCGACCCGGAGCGGATCGCCGACTACGGCATGGCGCTGTTCGAGCGCTACGCCGGCGGGGCCGAGCTGCCGCCCGAGACCCGCGAGATGGTCCTGGCGCAGGCGCCGAAGCGACTGGGCCTCCGGTTTGTTCCAACACGCATCGTGAGCTGGGACCACGGCAAGCTCGGCGGTGCCTATTGACGGCCATGCAGCCGCTCAAGGGCCTGATCCTCTCCGGCGGGCGCGGCACGCGCCTGCGCCCGATCACCTTCACGCGCGCGAAGCAGCTCGTGCCGGTGGCGAACAAGCCCGTGCTGTTCTACGGGATCGAGTCGCTGGCCGCGGCCGGCATCGAGGAGATCGGCATCATCATCGCGCCCGAGACCGGCGCCGAGATCCGCGCGGCGGCCGGTGACGGCTCGCGCTTCGGGGTCAGCATCACCTACATCGAGCAGGACGCGCCGCGGGGGCTGGCCCACGCCGTGCTCACCGCCGAGGACTTCCTGCGCGACTCGCCGTTCGTCATGTACCTCGGCGACAACCTGCTGCGCGACGGCATCGTCGACCTGGTCGAGCAGTTCCGCTCCCAGGAGCCCGACGCGCTGATCCTGCTCACCCCCGTGCCCGACCCGCAGAACTACGGCGTGGCCGAGCTCGACGGCGAGCGCGTCGCGCGCCTGGTCGAGAAGCCCGAGAACCCGGTCAGCGACCTGGCCCTGGTCGGGGTCTACATGTTCACCCCGGCGATCTTCGACGCGGCCCGGGCGATCGAGCCCTCGTGGCGCGACGAGCTCGAGATCACCGACGCGATCCAGAAGCTGATCGACACCGGCCTGACCGTCGACCCGCACGTGGTGCGCGGCTGGTGGAAGGACACCGGCCAGGTCCAGGACATGCTCGACGCCAACCGGCTGATCCTCGACGACCTCGGCGAGCGCATCGAAGGCGAGCTGATCGAGAGCCGGGTCGAGGGCCGGGTGGTGATCGAGCCCGGCGCGGTGCTGGAGCGCTCGACCGTGCGCGGCCCCGCCGTGATCGGCCGCGGCGCGCGCATCACGGACGCCTACATCGGCCCCTACACGGCCATCGGCGACGACGTGACCATCCAGGGCGCGGAGCTCGAGTACTCGATCGTGCTGGCGGGCTCGTCCGTGCGCGACCTCGAGGGGCGGCTGGAGGCCAGCCTGATCGGGCGCAACGTGGCCATCGGGCGCAGCCCGTCGCTCCCGAAGGCATATCGTTTCGTCGTCGGGGACAATGCGGAGATAGCGATCCTGTGAACGGCGACCTGATCAACCGTCTTCTGAACGGCCCCCGCATGCTCGTCGGGCTGGGCTCGATCGCGGCGCCGCACCAGGCCTTCCGCGGCGCCGGGCTCGACACCGGCAAGAACCCGCAACTCCCGTTCATGACGCGCATGTTCGGCGTGCGCGACCTGGCCCTCGGGGCCGGCGCGCTCACCACCTCGGGCGACGAGCGCCGCCGCTGGCTCCAGATGGCGGTGATGGCCGACGCGATCGACGCCACGGCGGCGATCGCCGGCGTCCGCGCCGGCTACCTGGAGCCGCGCACGGGCGCGGTGATGGCGGTCACCGCCATCGGCGCCACGGCGCTCGGCATCGTCGCGCTGGCCTCGGACTGATGCGGCTGCTCATCACCGGGGCGGCCGGCATGCTCGGCCGCGACGTGACGCTCGCCGCGCGGGCGGCCAACCACGAGGTGGTCGCGCTCGCCCGCGAGGAGCTCGACCTGCTCGACCGCCGCCGGGTGCGCCGGACGCTCGACGCCGAGGCGCCGCACGCGGTCATCAACTGCGCCGCCTGGACCGACGTGGACGGGGCGGAGTCCGGCGAGGAGACGGCCACCGCGATCAACGGCACCGCCGCGGGCTTTCTCGCGCGCGCGGCCGCGGAGGTGGACGCGGCGATCGTCCACCCCTCCACCGACTACGTCTTCGACGGCAGCGCGGGACGGCCGTACGTGGAGTCGGACCCGCCCAGCCCGGTCAACGCCTACGGCCGCTCGAAGCTCGCCGGCGAGCACGCGGTAGCGGCGGAGAACCCGCGCCACTTCGTCGTCCGCACCTCGTGGCTGTTCGGGCCGCACGGCCCCAACTTCGTGGAGACCATGCTGGGGCTCGCGGGCGACCGCGCCCCGGTGCTGGTGGTCCGCGACCAGGTCGGCTGCCCCACCTATACCGGGCACCTGGCCGAGGCGCTGGTCCGGCTGGTCGACGGCGAGTCCTACGGCATCCACCACATCGCCGGCCAGGGCGAGTGCTCCTGGTGGGAGTTCGCGAACGAGATCTTCGCCCAGGTGGGGGTCGAGTCGCGCGCGCTGTCGTGCTCCACCGAGGAGTTCCCGCGCCCGGCGCGGCGCCCCGCCCACGCGGTGCTCCGGACCGAGCGCGACTACGGGCTCGAGCTGCCGCACTGGAAGGACGGGCTCGCCGGCTACCTGGCCGAGCGGGCGGTGGCGCGATGAGGCTCGTCGTCACCGGGGCCGCCGGCTTCATCGGCTCCACCTACGTGCGGATCGTCGCGGAGGAGCGCGGCGACGAGGTGGTCGTGCTCGACAAGCTGACCTACGCAGGCCGCCGCGAGAACCTGGCCGGGCTCGAGGACCGGGTCGAGTTCGTGCACGGCGCGATCGAGGACCGCGAGGTGGTCCACGAGCTCGTGGCGGGCGCCGACGCGGTGGTGAACTTCGCCGCCGAGTCGCACGTCGACCGCTCGATCGCCGACCAGGACGCGTTCGCGCGCACGCACGTGATCGGCACCGGCGTGCTGCTCGACGCGGTGCGCGAGCACGGCGTGTCGCGCTACCTGCAGGTCTCGACCGACGAGGTCTACGGATCGATCGAGGAGGGCTCGTTCACCGAGCGATCCCCGCTCAACCCCTCGTCGCCGTACAGCGCGACCAAGGCCGCCGGCGACCTGCTCGTGTCCGCGCACGTGCACACCTACGGGATCGAGGCGGTGATCTGCCGCGGCTCGAACAACTACGGCCCGCGCCAGTACCCGGAGAAGCTGATCCCGCTGATGGTCCTGAACGCCCTGCACGGCGACGCGCTGCCGGTCTACGGCGACGGCCGCCAGGTGCGCAACTGGCTGTTCGTGGAGGACTTCGCGCGGGCGATCGACGTGGTCCTGCGCGAGGGGGCGCCCGGCGAGGTCTACAACGTGGGCGGGCCGGACGAGATGGAGAACATCGAGATCGTGCGCCGGATCATCGAGCTGACGGGCGCCGACGAGTCGCTGATCGAGCACGTGACCGACCGCCCGGGCCACGACCGCCGCTACTCGCTCTCCTCGGACAAGACCCGCGCGCTCGGCTGGGAGCCGCGGACCATGCTGGCCGGCGGGCTGGAGCGGACCGTCGACTGGTACCGCGACAACCAGTGGTGGTGGGCCCCGATTCGCAGCGGCGAGTACGCCGACTACTACGCCCGCCACTACGGCCGAGCGCTGGGCAACGAGAAAGGGGTCTGACCGTGGCCCCCCGCCCGCCCGCGCTCGAGATCAGCGCCCTGACCAAGCACTACGACGACGGGACGGTCGCGCTTAGCGACTTCGACCTGGCCATCGAGGAGGGCCGCTTCTTCGGGCTGCTCGGCCCCAACGGCGCGGGCAAGACGACGCTGATCAGCGCGGTCTGCAACCTGATCCGGGTCACGTCCGGCGAGGTGCGGGTGTTCGGCCAGCCCGCCGACTGCCTCCAGGCGCGCCGCTGGGTCGGGCTGGCCGAGCAGGACATCAACCTCGACCGCTTCCTCACGGTGGAGGAGACGCTCGTCTACCACGGCGGGTACTTCGGGATGTCGAAGGACGACGCCTGCGCGCGGGCGCACGAGATGATCGACGTCTTCGACCTGCGGTCGAAGATCGACGTGCGCACGCCGAAGCTCTCCGGCGGCATGCGGCGGCGGCTGCTGCTGGCCCGGGCGCTGATGCACCGGCCGCGGCTGGTCATCCTCGACGAGCCCACCGCCGGCGTGGACTTCGAGCTACGGCAGGAGCTTTGGCGTTACATCCGCCGGCTTCACGAGGCCGGAACGACGATCCTCCTGACGACGCACTACCTCGAGGAGGCGGAGGCGCTCTGCGAGGAGATCGCGCTGATCCGCGCTGGGCGGCTGCTCGCGCGCGACACGGCCGCGGGCCTTCGGGCACGGTACGACGCCGGCAGCCTCGCCGACGTCTACGTCAAGGCGATGGGAGCTGAGCTCCCGGCGTCGTAACCGCCTGCCCATCCGCCTAGTGGAGGTAGCGCGGGTCGGAGTAGACCGTCGCGCGCCGGCGCCGGGCCACCATCGAGGTCCGGATCAGCGACAGGACCAGGCCCAGGCCGCCGACCACCATCAGGATCACGCCGACCACTTCGAGCTTGACGCCCGCGACAGAGGCGGTTACGGCGAACTTGAGGATCGCGCCGACCGCGATGAGGAAGATCGAAGTACCGATACCCATTTGTGGACTCCTTCCGCGTGGGGGTACCGGTTGGAACGCGATCGGGCGGCGGAAGTTAACGGTTAGTCTGAAATCGATGCAGGGATACACCGGAACGGCGGGGATGCTGTGGCTCATCCGGCGCGAGACGCTGCGCGTCTCCAAGCTGTGGACGCAGACGGTGCTCGCGCCGATCGTCTCGTCAGGCCTGTTCATCCTGGTCTTCGGCTTCTCGCTCAGCGGCCGCATCCGCGAGTTCGACGGCGTCCCCTACCGCGAGTTCATCGTTCCCGGCCTGATCACGATGGCGATGGTCCAGGCCGCCTACTCGAACAACTCCTCGTCGGTCTTCCAGGCCCGCTCGGACCGCTACATCCACGATGTGCTGTCGGCCCCGATGCGGGCCTGGCAGGTGAACCTCGGCTACAACGTCGGCGGGATCCTCCGCGCCCTCGCCATCGGGATCGGCCTTGGTGCGATCGCGGTCCCGGTCACCGGCGCGCCCGTGCGCGAGCCGCTCGTGCTGGTGGCCGCGGTGCTGCTCGGGCTGGTGCTGTTCGGCGCGCTGGGGACGATCGTCGGGATCTTCGCCGAGACGTTCGACCACCACACGTTCGTGAACAACATCGTGATCCTGCCGCTGGTGTTCGTGGGCGGGGTCTTCTACTCGGTGGACCTGCTGCCCTCGCCCTGGCACGAGCTGACCCACGTCAACCCGATCTTCTACCTGGTCAACGCAGTGCGCTACGGCTTCCTGGGAACGAGCGACGTGAGCCTCGTCCTGTGCTTCGGCGTGACCGCCGGACTGGCGATCCCCGCCTACCTCTGGTCCCAATGGCTGTTCACGAGCGGCCGGAAGCTGAAGGCCTGATCGAGCTGCGCACGGGGGTCGATCCGGGGTCCGACCTCGGCCGGCTCCAGCAGCGCGTGGTGAGCTGCCGGCGCTGCCCGCGGCTGGTCGAGTGGCGCGAGCGGGTGGCGCGCGAGAAGCGCGCCGCGTTCGCGGACGAGACCTACTGGGGACGGCCGATCCCGGGCTTCGGCGACCCGGCCGCGCGCGTGTACGTCCTGGGGCTGGCGCCCGCCGCCCACGGCGGCAACCGCACCGGGCGGATCTTCACCGGCGACCGCTCGGGCGACTGGCTGTTCGCCTCGATGCACAGGACCGGCTTCGCCAACCAGGCCGAGTCGTTCCACGTGCTCGACGGGCTGCGGCTCGAGGGCGTCTACATCGGCGCCGCGGTGCGCTGCGCGCCGCCGGCGAACAAGCCGCTGCCGGCGGAGCGCGACAACTGCCTGCCGTACGCGGAGGAGGAGCTGGGCCTGCTGCCCCACGTGCGGGTGATCGTCTGCCTCGGGCAGTTCGCCTGGGACGCCGCCGCGCGCCTGCACGGCGTGCGGCCCAAGCCGCGCTTCGGGCACGGCGCCGAGCACGAGCTGGGCGACGGGCGCACGATGCTCGGCTGCTTCCACCCCAGCCAGCAGAACACGTTCACCGGCAAGCTGACCGAGCCCATGCTGGACTCGGTCTTCGAGCGGGCGCGGGAGCTAGCCGGCGGCGTCTAGGGCGGCGGCGCCCAGCTCACCCGCCGAGGGGAACCGCTCCGCCGGGTCCTTCGCCATGGCGCGCCGCACGACCGGGTCGAGCTCGGAGTCGTGCCGCGGCGGCGGCTCGTGGAGGTGGGCCCGCATGCGCGCCTCGTCGTCCCGGTCCGGGTACGGGACGCGCCCGGTCACGGCGTGGAACAGGGTGGCCCCGAGCGCGTACACGTCCGCGCGCGCGTCCACCGGCTCCCCGCGGATCTGCTCGGGCGCCGCGTAGTCGACGTGCCCGAGCCAGCGGCCCTCCGCGGTCAGGCCCGGGTCGGAGTCGATCGGCTTGGCTGTGCCCAGGTCGGTCAGGTACGCGTGGCCGTCGCCGCCGACGAGCACGTTCCCGGGCTTCACGTCGCGGTGCACGAACCCGGCCCCGTGCAGCGCGTCGAGCGCGCCCGCCACCTGCGCGACGACCCGCGCCGCACGTGCCGGGGACAGCGGCACCCGCTCGCGCAGGCGGCGGCCGTCGATCCAGTCAAGCGCCAGCCAGCCGTCGCCCGCCCCGCGCACCGGCACCAGGCTCTCGTGCTCGACCGCACCGGCGATCTCACACTCGCGCTCGAAGCGCGCGCGGAAGCCGGGGTCCTCGGCCAGCTCGGGCGCGATCGTCTTCAGCGCGACCGCACGGCCCGAGGACAGCTCGGTCCCCCAGTGGACCACGCTCCACCCGCCGCGCGCGGCGACCGGCCCGACCCGGAAGCCGCCGAGCCGCGTGCCGGGCGCGAGGGTCATCCCGGCGGGGGCGCGAAGCGCTCGATGCCGCGGGCCAGCCCCTCGGCCG
>JALZEZ010000243.1 GCA_030861775.1 Actinomycetota bacterium | reverse complement strand
GCCTAGGCCTTCGGCTTCCCCTTCGTAGCCGCCTTTCGCTTCGCGGAGCCGCCGCGCTTCGCACCTCCGCGGCGCTTCGGCTTCGCCTTCGCCTTCGGCGTCGGCTTCCCGTGCACCTCGCGCTCCGGCACCGGCAGCCCGCGCGCCCGCAGGCCCTCCGCTCGCAGCTCGTGCGCGATCGTGATGTCCACCAGGGCCGCGCCCTTTCCATCCAGGCCCGGGCCCTCGAATATCGCCGGCAGGCCCTCGAAGCGGGGCTCGCTGAAGAAGGCCGCGCAGCCCTCGCGGCCGAGCTCGCCCTCGCCGAGCGGTGCGTGGCGGTCGCGGTTCGAGCCGAGCGGGGTCACGGAGTCGTTCACGTGGAGGCAGCGCACGCGGTCGATCCCGATCGACTCCACGCACTCGTCCAACACCTCGGAGAGCCCCTCCGCCGTCCGGACGTCCCACCCGCTCGCGAGCATGTGGCACGAGTCCAGGCAAATCCCCAATCTCTCACTGCCCCCGCCGAGCTCCAGAAGCTCCGCCAGCTCGGCGAAGGAGCGCCCGATCGTCCCGCCGGCACCCGCGGTGTTCTCCAAGAGCAGCGGGCACCGCTCCGACTCGCCGAGCACGTGCCGGACGGCCTCCCCGACGCGCCCGAGGGCCTCGGGAAGGGGCTCCCCGAGCGTCGACCCCGGATGCACCACCACGCCATCCGCCCCGATCGCGTCCCCGACCCGCAGCGCATGCGACAGCGAGGCCAGCGACTTCTCCCGGATGACCGGGTCCTTCGAGGCGCAGTTGATCAGGTACACCGCGTGGATGACGATCGATCGCACCGGCCCCGCGGCCAGGAGCGAGCGGAACTCCTCGATGTCGTCCTCGCGGTAGTTCGTCGGCCGCCACATGCGCGGCGACTGGTTGAAGATCTGGATCGCGTCGCAGTCGCGCTCGACCCCGCGGTGGAACGCGTTCACGAGCCCCCCGGCGGGGGAGACGTGGGCGCCGATCAGCACGGCGGTGACGCGGGGGAGAGGGCCATCGGCGGCCGGGCACTGTACAACCGGCTCTTGGCGCGCCGGTCCAACCCGGCCGAGGCCACGAGCCAAGAACCGCCGATCGGGTGTCCCCCATCAGGGTCGCCACCCCAGTGCTTCGGGTTAGGGTCCACGCCCTAATCCGCATCCCAGAGCCGAATCGGCGCTCAACTCCGGAACTTGCCCTGCCGAAAACAGTCACCGGACGGATTCCCGACCCCCTCGGAACTCCAGCCCTCTCGCACCCCAGCCAGTCGCCAACGCAGAACCCGAACGCCACGGAAGGCATCCCAGACAGTGGAACGAGCCCTGAAGCCGGTCGCCGACCGGACCAACGCCACCCCGGCCGCAGCGCAGCGCCCCGCCGCTGAGGGTCACGGCCGCCGTCTCACCGCGGCGTTCGAGGCTCTCGAGGCGTTCCCGGCGCTCGCCGAGTCGCGCAACCGGGTGCTCCGTCTCGTGCGCGAGGAGCACACGGCGGCTGGCGACGTGGTCGCGGCCATCGAGTCGGACGTGTCGCTGGTGATCGCGGTGCTCAGGATCGCCAACCGCGCGCCGGCCCCCAAGCGCGGTCGCATCTCGAGCGTGCCCGAGGCGATCGACCTGCTCACGCCCAGCGGCGTCGAAGCCCTCGCCTCCCGCACGGCCGTCTTCGACTTCTTCGAGCGCATCCCCGGCTGGGACGCGGCCCCCGAGCGCTTCCGCCTGCACGCCGTCGCCACCCAGCGCGCGGCCGAGCGGATCGCGCGCGAGATCGAGTTCCCGGACAAGGACGAGCTGCTCGTGTCGGCGCTGCTGCACGACATCGGCAAGCTGGTGCTGGTCCACGCCTACCCGGGCTACCCGGCCCAGGTCCACCGCGAGGCGCGCACGCCGGACGAGCGCCTGCACCAGGAGCGCCGCGAGCTGGGCGTCGACCACGCGCTGGTCGGCGGCGTGCTCGCCCGCCGCTGGGGCCTGCCGGCCCGCCTGGCCGCGGCCATCGAGCGCCACCACTCGGACGAGACCCACGGCGAGGCCGCCGTGATCCGGCTGGCGGACATGCTTGCCCACTACGCCCAGGGCCACCCGATCGAGCCCTCGCGCATGCTGAAGGTCGCGCGCGAGCTGGGCCTCGACGCCAACCGCCTCCGCGGCGTCATGTACGAGCTTCCCTACCCGAGCGGCCAGCAGCGCCGCCAGGTCGACCCCTGCCCGCTCTCCCCGCGCGAGATCGACGTCCTCAAGCGGCTGGCCGAGGGCAAGGTCTACAAGCAGATCGCCCTCGAGCTGAACCTCTCCACGAGCACGGTGCGCACGCACCTGCACAACACCTACGCGAAGCTCGGCGCCGTCGACCGCGCGCAGGCCGTGCTGCTCGCGACTCAGCGCGGCTGGATCTAGGCCGTCGCCGCCGCGTCCGCCAGCGGCGCGCGCACCAGCACCTTCGTTCCCCGGTCGCCGGTCTCGATCTCGAACCGGCCCCCGATCAGCTCCGCGCGCTCGCGCATGCTGGCCAGGCCGATGTGGCCGGAGGTCGTGCTCGACAGCGGCCCCGGCCCGCTGAACCCCTCGCCGTCGTCGGATATCCGCAGCTCCACCTCGTCCTCGACCGGGCGCAGCGTCACGATCACCCGGTTCGCCTTGGCGTGCCGGCCGGCGTTGGCGATCGCCTCCTGCGTGATCCCGAACAGCGCCCCGCACAGCTCGTTCGTCAGGTCGAGCCGCTCGACGGCCAGCTCGATCTGGATCCCGTAGCGGCGCTGCCAGACCGGCATGCACTGCTCGATCGCGATGTCGTAGGAGAGCTCGTCGAACGCGTACGGGCCGAGCCCGACCAGCTCGTCGCGCAGGGCGCCGATGTTGCGCTCGGTGAGCGTCCGGGCCTCGGCGAGCCGCTCGCGGACCGTGTCCACGTCCCCCCGCTGGGCGGCCTGGTCGAGCGAGGCCAGCATCAGGTCGAGGCTCACGAGCTCCTGCACGGGCCCGTCGTGGATCGACTCGGCCAGGCGGCGGCGTACCTCCGACTCCGCCTCGATCGCCCGCCGCGACAGGTCGCGCGAGCGCTGCCGCTCGGCGTACTCCGCGGTGTGGAGCCGGGCCACGAACAGGCCGCAGCACAGCGCGGAGATCGCGAACAGGGCCTCGGAGAAGACCAGCATCCCGCCGTCGAGCGGCGTGTCCACCAGCGCGGCGACCGGCACGAGGACGGCGACGCCGGCCACGGCGACGGTCACCCCGCGCAGCTCCCCCTGGAAGTAGGCGTGCACGGCGATCAGGAACAGGGCCACGAAGCGCACGCCGGCGTACGAGGCCGGCTCGGCGACCTGCACCAGTCCGAGGATCAGCAGGTCGCCCGCGGCGATGGCCGGGTGCAGCGCCACGCCGGAGCGTCCGCGCGCCTCGAACACGAGCCAGGCCGCCCACGGCACCGCCACCAGGCCGATTGCCAGCGCCACGCGCTCGCGGTGCGGCACGTCGAAGATCGCGACCGAGGCGAGCCCCGCCACGACGATCACCGCCCGCAGGTATGCGAACCACAGCGCCGGCTCGGCCGGCCCCAGCGGGATCTGCCTGCGCTTCATCGCGCCCGCACCCGGATCAGCGCCGCGGCCGCGACCATCCCGACCGAATCGATCACCACGTCGACCGGGGTGCCGTTGCGACCCTCGACGAACGACTGGTGGTACTCGTCGCTCGCCGCGTACGCGAGCGTGACCGCGAACGCCAGGGCGAGCGCCGCCCGCGCCGGCGCCACCTCGCGCAGCGCCCGCCACCAGAGGAACAGCAGCAGGCCGTACTCGGCCATGTGGACGATCTTTCGCAGGATCAGGTCGAGCGTCCCCAGGCCCGAGGAGAGGTCGGGCTGCGCCGAGAGGGCGAAGATGATCGCCATCAGAGCGAGCGGGGGTACCCAGACGCCGAGCGCGCCGAGCAGCGTGCGACGGGTCCGCGTCACCTCCCTAACGTAGACTCGCCGGGCCTTGCTCGCCATCACGTCGAAGTCGCCGTACGCGGTCCGCGCTCTCACGGAGCTGGCGCGCACGGGGGGTGCGGGCCCGGTTCCGATCGGCGAGATCGCCCGCCGCCGCGACATTCCCGTCCAGTTCCTGGAGGGCATGTTCGCCACCCTCCGCCGCGCGGGCATCCTCCAGAGCCAGCGCGGCGTGAAGGGCGGCTACTCGTTCGCCCGCCCCCCGCAGGAGATCACCGTGCTGGACGTGGTCGAGGCGCTGGAGGGCGCGCTGGCCGTCGACGCCACCGCCCAGGACGAGATCTGGGCCGAGGCGATCGAGGCCCTGCGCGAGCGCCTGCGCGCGACCACGATCATGGAGCTGGCCGAGCGCGAGGCCCGGCAGGCGGGCGCGCAGATGTACTACATCTAGAGACCCACGGCGCGGAGGGCCTCCTCCTTCTCGCGGTACATGTCGGTCCGCGCGACCCTGCCGTCGCGCAGCGTGACGACGTGGACCACCTCGAAGGCCACGTCCATCCCCGTGTAGCGGGCCCTGCCGCCGAACCGGATCGGTACGACCACGCGGTCGCCCGCGTCTATCCATTCGAGCGCCTCGATCTGGAGCTCGTCGAACGCCTCCAGCTGGTTCTCGATGAAGCGCACGATTCCGTCGTGCCCGTGCATCTCGGCCGACTCCGGAAGGATGCCCGCCGGGCGCAGCACGCAGTCCTCCGTCCAGAACTCCTCGATCTGCGCGCGATCGATGTCCCGGCGCTCGAGCATCTCGTTCATCGCGTCGTAGCCGCGGCGCAGGAACTCGACGTTCTCCCCGGACATGAACGCTTTAAGTATCCCGCTAGGCTTCCCGCCGCCCATGGCCAGCCGCAAGGAAGAGAAGGAGCGCCTGCGCAAGGAGCGCGAGGAGCGCGAGCGCCAGGAGGCGGAGAAGTCCCAGAAGAAGAAGCGCCGCACGCGCATCTTCGGCGGGCTCGCCCTGCTGGTCCTGGCGCTGGCGATCATCGGGTTCGTCGCGCTCTCCGGCGGCAGCGAGAAGGGCGGCGGCGGTGCCGCGGCCAAGGGGCTCGACGAGTCCGCCGGCCCCTGGGAGCCCAAGACGCAGGGCCTCGAGGAGCGCGAGAACGCGCTCGGCCTGCCCGCTCCGAGCGACACGATCTACCACGTCCACGCCCAGGTCAAGGTCTTCGTCAACGGCAAGCCGTTCAAGGTGCCCGTCAACATCGGCGTGGACGAGGGCAAGGGCTTCCTCTCCTCGCTCCACACGCACGACGAGAAAGGCGTCATCCACATGGAGGCGGTCGAGCCGTACCCGTTCACGCTCGGCCAGTTCTTCACGGTCTGGGGCGTGAAGTTCACGATGGACCAGCTCGGCGCCTACCGGGCCGGCAACGGTCTCGTCCTGGAGACGTACCTGAACGGCAAGAAGGTCCCGAACGGGCCCAACCTGAAGATGAAGCAGAGCGACCGCGTCGTCGTCGGCTTCGGCAAGCCGGGCTCGTTCCCCAAGGACTTCAAGCTCGACCCGGCGGCCTCGCAGTAACCCCCTGCGCACGCTCGGCGTCGATCTCGCCGCGCAGGACGCCAGGACCGCCCACTGCGCGATCGAGTGGAGCGGCGGCCGCGCGCGCGTGGAGCCGCCGGGACGGGGGTGGCCGCCCGCCGACGAGCTCGACCGCGCCGACTGGACCGGGATCGACGCGCCGTTCGGCTGGCCGGAGGC
>JALZEZ010000242.1 GCA_030861775.1 Actinomycetota bacterium | reverse complement strand
CGGTGGGCCCGGACGTGATGCCGTTCGCCGCGCTCGAGGCGATGGCCGCGGGCGTGCCGGTCGTGGCGGCCCACAGCGGCTCGCTGCCGGAGCTGGCCGGCCCGGGCCGCACGGTGGACCGCCGCGACCCCGAGGCGCTGGCCGGGGCGATGTCGGCCCTGTGGGACGACTCCGGCCACCGCGCCGACGAGGGCGAGGCCGCCCTGGCCCGCGCGCGCGAGCTGTTCGCCGAGGAGCGCTACGTGCGCGAGCTGCGCGCGGTTTACGAGGACGTCGTCAGCCCGTAGCAGTTGCGCCGGTCGCGCGCTTGACGCGTCCACGCCTGCGTGGAAAACTGCCGCGGCGGGGGGTGATGCCATGGGGCTGGCGTCGGAAGTGCAGGTCGGGGAGGAACGTGTTGGACGGGGGCGGCCGGTCGCGCGCCGACTTCGAGTCGTCGAGGCCCGGGGCGCCGGAGCCGTGCTCGAGCTCCCCGACGACGGCGAGCTGATCCTCGGAAGGGCGGTCGAGGCCAGCCCGCTCGCCGACGACCCCGAGGTCTCGCGCAGGCATGCCCGCATCGTCCGCGACGCCGCGGGGCGGCCGGTCGTGGAGGATCTCGGCTCGGCGAACGGGACCTTCGTGAACGGCGCACCCGTGACCTCGGGTCGCGTGCTGCGGCCGGGTGACCGGCTCACGCTCGGCGGCAGCGTGCTGCTGGTCGAGGCAGACGTCGCCGCAAGCGGTCCCGAGACCGCAATCAGGCCGCCGGCCGAACCCCTCGCTGACGCGGGGGCTTCGCCTGACGACGAGTACGCGCTCGGCTACCAGGCGCTCGAGGCCGGCGAGGACGCGGCGGCCGCGGCCGCGTTCGAGCGCGCACTCCAGGCCGACCCGGGCCACGCGAACTCGATGTACCAGCTCGGGGTGGTCGCCCAGCGCCGCGGGGACCTGGAAGCGGCGGCGACGCTGTATCACCGCGCGATCGAGGCGAACCCGCGGCACGTGAGCGCGCATGCGCGGCTCCAGGAGCTCGAACGGCTCGCGGCCGCACCGCCCCCGCAGGTTCTCGCCGCGGCGCCACCCGCGGAACAGCCGCGCCCCGCGGGGCCGCCGCTCGCGCTCGATCCGTCCGGGCGCGGGGTGTGGGGCAGGGCGTTCGCCGTCCAGCAGCGCTACGAGCAGGACCAGATGCGACGGCCGGTCATGGTCGTCACGTTCCGGCTTCAGCGCGGCGACGTCGATGAGCCCCAGCCGCCGGTACCGGTCGAGCTGCGCGGCCCGCGTCTCAAGGGGTCGCTCAACGAAGGCGACGTGGTCGAGATGCCGCGCGTGTGGCGCGTCGGTCGCCGCGCCGGCTCGGTGCTGAACCTCACTACCGGCGAGCGAGTGCGCCTCGGTGGCGGCATGGCAGGTGGGCTGCGCACGCTTCAGGTGGTCGTGGTCTGCCTTCTCGCGATCTTCGTCATCGCGATGTTCGTCGCTGTCGGCTCCGCGATCCTGGCGGAAGACCCGTTCAGCAACGCGCGTTAGGAGCAAGGGAGGATGCCTCCGCCACTTCGCGTTCCCCAGGCCGGCTGGAGCGAGGGCATGCGGACCGACGAGAGCGTGGCGGAGTACCACGCCAATCCGCTCTCGCGCCTGTCGATGCCCTACGGGGTTGGCGCTTCGATCTCGGAGCCGGTAGTTCGTGACACCTCGAACGTCCTCAACGTCGACCTGCTCAACTTCCGCCCGCCCGCCGACGTCCAGCGCGAGTTCCTCGCGGACCGCGAGGTGAACGGCGCCTTCCATCGGATCGAGAACGGCCGCGGTCCGGTGAACGCCGACTTCTACGGCGTCGTCATCGAGCGGATGCCGACGGTCGACGGACGGCAGATGACGCCCGCCGAGCTGCTCACGCACATTCGCACGAACTTCAACGACTTCCTGGACCACGACTACGCGACGTTCCACCCGCACAACGAGGCCGCCGCGGGTCGCTGGACGTCCTCCGATCCCACGAACGCCGTCATGACGTTCGACATGGCTCCGAGCATCGTGAACCTCTGGACCGGGATGGACGATGCGGCCGTCGTGGCGACACAGAGCGGGCCGCTCTCGTGGACGTTCACCACGGTGTCCGCGCGCGGCGACTGGGACCACCCCGTGAGCGGCCACCGCCAGTTCGGGATCGAGCCGCAGCCGGACGGGCGGTTCGTCTTCTACACGCGCGGGATCGACCGCACGACCGGGAGGCTGGACGACGCCGCTTCGCGGGTCGTCTTCGAGGGCGGCGACCGGTGCTGGAAGGGATTGCAGGAGCTGGTGTCGACGTACGTGAACAGCCACGGCGGGTCCGCCTCGACTCTGCCGGCCATCAGCCAGCGCCACGACTGGGACGCGGTGAAGCGCGACCTGTTCCACCCGAACGACGCCGCGAACCCCTGGCTCGACGGGCGCGGTGTGGAGGCGGCCGCGCCGAATCCCGCGGACGCAGGCAGGCCGGACGACGCCGCGGCCACTCCGGATCCCGCGCTGAACTACACGCCGGCGCCGCCCGACCCGGCGCAGAACTTCACCCCGGCACCCGACCCCGCGCAGAACTTCACTCCCGCACCAGATCCCGCGCAGAACTTCACCCCGGCACCCGACCCGGCGCAGAACTTCACCCCGGCACCCGACCCGGCGCAGAACTTCACTCCCGCACCGGATCCCGCGCTGAACTACACGCCGGCACCAGATCCCGCGCTGAACTACACGCCGGCACCCGACCCGGCGCAGAACTTCACCCCGGCACCCGACCCGGCGCAGAACTTCACGCCGGCGCCGACCTTCACGCCGGCGCCGGCACCCGATCCCGCGCTGAACTATTCACCGGCACCCGACCCGGCGCAGAACTTCACGCCCGCGCCGCCGCCGGCGGGCCCGATGGAGGGTGGAGTCTGCGGCCCCGGGGGACCGGGGATGGATCCCGGCGGGATGTCCAGTGGAGGCCCCGCTCCCGGTGTCGCGCCGGGCATGTCCGGCGGTGGCTTCGGCTCCGGCATGGACCCGGGCGGAATGTCCGGCGGTGGCCTCGGCTCCGGCATGGACCCGGGCGGCATGTCCGGCGGTGGCCTCGGCTCCGGCATGGACCCGGGCGGAATGTCGGGCGGTGGCCTCGGCTCCGGCATGGGAGGCCCGGCCGGACCCTAGGCGCCCAGGCCGGTCGCCCGCCGCCCGTCAAGCCGCGGGGGTCGCCGCCCGCTGCTCGCGCAGCCAGTCGACCGTCTCCGCCAGCCCGCGGCGCAGTGGCACGCGGGCCTCGAAGCCGATCAGCTCGCGCGCCTTCTCGACCGACGGCCAGCGGCGCTGCACGTCCACCCGGTACGACGGCATGCGCTCCAGCAGGAACTCGCCGGGGGGCTCGCCGCACGCCTCCCAGATCAGCCGCGCGATCTCGGCCACGGACAGCTCCTCCGAGGCGGAGATGTTGAAGTCCTCGTTCTCGCCCGCCGGGTGGCCCATCGCGGCCACGATCCCGTCGGCGATGTCGTCGATGTGCGTGAGCGTGCGCGTCTGCTCGCCGCTGCCGAAGATCTGGAGCGGCCGCTGGCCGTCCAGCACCTTCTTGATCAGGTCCGGCACGAGGTGGGCGATGCCCGGCTCGTCCTCGGGCATCTCCCCCGGCCCGTAGGCGTTGAACGGCCGGCAGATCGTGTACGGCAGCCCGTGCTCGTCGGCGAGCGCGCGGCAGTAGACCTCGCCGGCCAGCTTCGAGAACCCGTAGGCGGAGTCCGGGATGCCGGTGTGGCGGATGTGGTCCTCGGTCGTGGGGAACTCGGTGGCGCGCTCGAACACCATCGACGACGACACGTACACGAGCCGCTCGACGTGCTCCTCCAGCGCCGCTCGGAACACCGAGTTGAACAGCCCCGTGTTCACCTCGAGCAGGGTGTGCGGGAGCTTGTGGAAGTTCCCGATCCCGCCCACGATCGCCGCCAGGTGGATCACGTGGGTGCAGCCGTCGGTCGCCAGCGCCGCCTCGGCCGGGTCGCGCAGGTCGGCCACGTGGATCTCGCACGACTCGCGCATCCACCCCGGCGGCTCGACCGCGTCAGCCACGCGCACCTCCCAGTCGGGATCGCGCACGAGCCGGCGCACGACGGCTCCGCCGATCGTCCCCGCACCGCCCGTGACGAGCACCCTGGACATCCCCACGACTCTACGGAGTCGAGTCGGAGGGGCTCCTTGCGGAACCGTCGCCGGGGTTGATGGTGACCCGGCGCCATTAGCGCTCGTCACGGCTTGCCTTGGCCACGATCGTCCCCTTGGGCGAGGCTTGCGAAGATTTCCCGCCACCCGTAGTGGAAGAGCGCACAAGAAGACGAGCACCGACAGCTGCTCATCGCTTCCAATGTTCGCCTAGGCGACCGCGCGTCGAGGCACTCAACCAGCAGTCCGCCTAATGCGCAATCCATTCGGAGAACGACATAGGTGACCAACCGCCAGCCGGTCTCGCAGGCCGCGCCGGTCTTGCCGGACGAAGCGGGCGCGCCGGTCTTGCCGGACGCGCGGCGCGGGCCGCTCGGGCGGGGCGAGCGGGACGCGCGGTTCCGCTAGGCGCCTGCTTCGGATTCCATGCTACGACTCGACCGCTTTGATCCAGGCAGGTAAGGCCGACTATCGGTCCACACCAGTTCCCGGTACGGGACGACCAGGCATGGCCGTGGCTTACGTACGCAACCCAATTGAGGTGGAGGTCGAAGATGTGGCGCCCTGAATCGAGCCAACCAACGAGGTCGTTGTGCGCATCGCGCAGCTCTTCCACGGGCCTAGCGGTAGATCGCTAGCGGCGTGACAAAGGAAGCTGGCCCGCGAACGATGCTGTCCTTCATCTCCTTGATCTTCGCCAGCCCCTGCTCAGCCTGCCGCTTGTCTTGTCGAGGCAGTGCGCCTAGCCCCATTGCATCAATCAGGCTCCACCTCTCGCCCTTCTTCAGCTTCTTTTCCAGGGTGCCATAGACAACGGCTTCCCCATCCAGTTCACCGCCGTCGTCACGCAACCACTGTGGATCAAGGTTCGCGATGAACTTGAAGCTAGGGGTTCCAGCTGTGGTAACGATGACTGGAACCGTCTTCAGCATTTGTCCGAACGCTTCCATCATCGCTAGGCCTTCGATCATCTCTGTGTCCGGAGCTTCGCCGAACGCCTCCATCATTTCCGGCACATCTACCTGCTGGACCATCCGCACCCACTGAACTGCGGTCGGCATCGAGAGACTGCCCTCCAGCTCCAAGATGTCGCCGCGGCGCAAGGTGTCCCAAGCTGGCTGGTCAAGGTCCTCAACCACCTGAACCGCGCCTTCATCCTCGAGCCGATTCGCGAGGCGTGAGAAGTTCGCATCAGCGGTCAGCCGGATCTCCCGCGAAATCGTTTCTTCTCCGCTTCTTCCACGACTCGCCTCGGCCTTAGCTGGACCAACGCCCAAGCCCGCCCCGAGCTTCTTGTCGAAGGCCGCCGTTGTGCTCTGGTCCTCAGCATCAAAAACGCCGCCTTCCACCTGCGCGAGCGATGTCTGGACGAGATCCGCGTTCAAATACAGGAACCGCCGAACTCGGAAATGCGCAGCCATAGGGATCCCAGAATAGGGCCGTAATCGGACCGCCTGCCGACCCTTCTAGCGCGACGCGGGTAGCTACGCGGAAGCCACGGCCGCGGGCTCGGCCCGCCCGACCTCGGCCGGCGCGCCGACCATCGC
>JALZEZ010000049.1 GCA_030861775.1 Actinomycetota bacterium | reverse complement strand
GTTGTGGGCCAGCGCGTGGATGTGGCGGCCGGCGGCGCGGCCCAGCAGGTCGACCAGCTCCGCCTCGGCCAGCGCCGCCACCTGGCCGACGGTGGCGATGCCGCGGGCGCGCAGCTTGGCCGCCGTGACCGGCCCCACGCCCCACAGGCTCTCGACCGGCAGCGGGTGGAGGAAGGTGAGCTCCGCGTCCGGGTGCACCACCAGCAGGCCGTCGGGCTTGGCCACCCCGCTGGCCACCTTGGCCAGGAACTTGGTACGGGCGACGCCCACGGTGATCGGGAGGCCGGCCTCCCTGCGCACCTCGCGCCGCAGGCGGGCGCCGATCTCGCGCGGGGTGCCGGTGATGTGGGTCAGGCCGCGGACGTCGAGGAAGGCCTCGTCGATCGACAGGCCCTCGACCACCGGCGCCGTCCGCCGGAAGATCTCGAACACCGCCTTGCTCGCCTCCGAGTAGGCCGACATCCGCGGCGGGACCACCACCGCGCCGGGGCAGAGGCGCCGGGCCAGCGCGCCGCCCATCGCGGTCCGCACGCCGCGCGCCTTGGCCTCGTAGCTCGCCGCGAGCACCACCCCGCCGCCCACGATCACCGGCCGCCCGCGCAGCCGCGGGTCGTCGCGCTGCTCGACGGAGGCGTAGAAGGCATCGAGGTCGGCGTGGATGATCCCGGCTTCGATCGGCACGAACACATGTTCGCACTTGGCCGCGACGGTATGAATTGCAGCGTGCCGCCGAGCAACGTGGAGATCCTCGAGGCGCTGCTCCCGGACCGGGCGGTCGACCTGGCGGCGCTCCTCCGCGACGACGCCGCGTGGGAGGCGCTGGCCGAGGGGCTGCGCGACGTGACCGACCCGGAGTTCGAGGCCGCGGCGCCCTGGGGGACGTACTCCGGCGTCGACGGCTTCCGCGCGATGTGGCTGGACTGGCTCGAGCCCTGGGAGAGCTACCACGTGCAGGTCGAGGAGACGGTCGAGCGCGGTGACAGCGTCGTGGTGCTCGTCCGCGACCGCGGCCGGCGCCACGACACGGATGCGGAGGTCGAGCTGATCTCCGGGTCGGTGTGGACGTTCCGGGACGGCAGGATCGCCGCCATCCGGTTCTACCCCAACCGCGAGGAGCTGCGGGAGGGGCTCGCCGGCTGATGGCCCGTCTGCCGGAGCGGATCCGCCGCCTCGTGCGGCCGCGCGACGAGAAGCTCGCCGCGGAGCTCGAGTGGTGGCAGGAGCGGCGCGCCGCAGGAGGCGAGCTGGAGCAGGGGGTCCCGTACTACCGCTGGATGTTCACCGACCACTTCGACCTGCCGCTCGGCTTCTACCGCGGGAAGCGGCTGCTCGACGTGGGCTGCGGCCCGCGCGGCTCGCTCGAGTGGGCGGACGAGGCAGAGGAGCGCGTGGGGGTCGACCCGCTCGCCTGGCGCTACCGGCTGCTGCACTCGCGCAGGCAGGCGATGCGGTACGTCAGGGCGCGCGCGGAGCGGCTCCCGTTCCCGGACGAGCACTTCGACGTGATCTCCACCTTCAACTCGCTGGACCACGTCGACGACGTCGGCGCCGCGCTGAGCGAGATCGCGCGGGTGGCGAAGCCGGGCGCCACGCTGCTGCTGCTCGTCGACATCGATCACGAGCCCACGCCGACCGAGCCGCACCGCTTCGGCTGGGACTTCCCCGAGCGGCTCGAACGGAACTGGGAGCTCGCCGAGCGCCACGACTTCGAGCGGCCCTCGGACAACCTGTACGACAACCTCCGCGACGGGCGGGCCTTCGACCATGCCGACCCGGCGCCGCGACCGGGCGTGCTGAGCGCGCGGCTCGTGCGGCGGGGCGCCTAGCCCTCGAGCTCCTCGATCGCCTCCGCGGTCGTGACCACCCGGCCGAACTCCGCGTCGAGATTCGCGGCCGTGACCCGGGCCAGCTCGTCGGCGGGGATGGTGGCGCCGTCCGGGCCGGCCAGGTCGAACGTCTGCGTGGCGTCGATCGCGAAGCGCATGTCGAAGCCGAGGTTGGCCGCCACCCGGGCGGTGGTCTCCGCGCACATGTTCGTCTGGATGCCGCACACCACCACGCCCTCGATCCCCCGCTCGCGCAGCCAGCCGGCCAGGTCGGGCTCGCCGTGGAAGGCCGAGTTCACGCTCTTGGTCACCAGCAGGTCCGGCTCGCCGCCGACCGCGTCCTTGAGCGCGTTGCCCGGCTCGCCCGGCCGCAGGTGCGAGCCGGGCTCGGTCGAGTCGTGCCGCACGTAGACGAGCGGCTGCCCGCGCTCGCGCCAGGCGGCGATCAGCGCCGCGATGTTCTCGTCGCAGGCGGGGTTGTTCGGGTGCCCCATGAAGCCGGGGTCCTCGAACGCCTTCTGCGCGTCGACCACCACCAGGGCGGCGCGCCCCGCCACGGCCCTAATTCTTCGTGCCGACCACGACCAGGTACTCCTGCTCGAAGCGGGCCTGGTCGTCGCTCCCGCGGTTCCACTCCTCGACGAAGCCGTGGAGGGCGCGGTCGAGCTCCTCCTTCTGGCCGTTCTTCTCGGCGTTGGCCTCGGCGGCGATCGTCGGCCCGTACTTGGAGCGGAAGTGGTCGGCGTAGTCGCGCGGGCGCTCGAATGCGGTGACCTCGAGCACGTCGCGGTCGAGCGTGCGGAACTCGACGCGGTCGCCGAACAGCTCCCGCACGTGGTCCTCGCCGCCCCACAGCGGGGGCGGGGACGCGCCGGGCGGGGGCGGCGGGGCGAACGGGCCCATCGTCTTGAACAGGTGGCCGATCATGCCCTCGGGCGTCCAGTTGAGCATCCCGATCGTGCCGCCCGGCTTGCACACGCGGACCAGCTCGTCGGCGACGTCCTGGTGGTGGGGCGCGAACATCGCGCCGATTGACGACATCACCACGTCGTACGACCCGTCCTCGAACGGCAGGTTCTCGGCGTCGGCCTCCACCCACTCGAGCTCGACGCCCTCGGTCTGGGCCCGGGCGCGGCCGGCGTCGAACAGCTCGGGGGTCAGGTCGCTGGCGGTCACGTCGGCGCCGGCCACCGCCGCGGGGATCGACGCGTTGCCGGTGCCGGCGGCCACGTCGAGCACCTTCATGCCCGGCCCGATCCCGCACGCCTCCACCAGCCGCGGCCCGAGCGGCAGCAGGAACGTCTCGACCATGCCGGGGTAGTCGCCCGACGCCCACATCTTGCGGTGGCGGGCCTTGAGCTCCTGGTCAGCGGTACTCGACACCGTGCCTCCTTTTCGAAGTGGACGCCGGACGCTAACGGTGCGGTCAAGCCCGCCCCCCGCTGGTACGGTCCGCGCCAATGGCGAACCCGATCGGTCGGCGGCTCGCGGGTCCGCGCCACGCGCTGCTCCAGCGGTTCTTCGACCGGCTCGAGCGCACGCGCCGCGACGCGCTCACGATCGTCTACGGGGATCCGCTGTCGGAGCGCTTCGCGGAGTTCGGGCGCGGGTCGCGCGTCATGGCCCCCCGGGTGGCCCTGATCAACCCGGCGTCGGTGGCGATCGGCAGCGACGTCGAGGTGCGCTCGGGCGTCTGCATCGAGGCCTACGCACCGCCGGGGAACGTGGTGCTGCGGCTCGGCGACCGGACCGTTGTCGGGCACAACGTCCGCTTCGTCGCCGTCAACGGCATCGAGATCGGCGAGGACTGCGGCATCGGTCACGGCACGACCGTCGCCGACACGATTCACGACTGGACCGAGGTGCTCGAGGGCGTGCCGGCCAGCACCTCCTCGTTCGTCGAGGGACCGCCATTGCGGATCGAGAACGGCGCCTGGATCGGCAACGCCTGCGGCCTCTACCGCGGCATCACGATCGGCGAGCGCGCGATCGTGGCGCCCGGCTCGATCGTAACCCGCGACGTGCCGCCCGAGACGATGGTCTCGGGCAACCCCGCCCGCCGCGTGCCGTACCCGCGGACGCTCAGCGAGGCGGGCCTCAGCGAATAGCGCAGCAGTAGAGGTCGTTGCGGATCGGGCCGAGCCAGGGCGCGAGCACGAGCCGGTCGATCGTCTCCTCGTCGAAGCGCTCGAAGTAGGGCTCCACCGTCACGTCGAAGCCGGCTTCCTCGAGGCGCTCGCACAGGTCGGGCCCGTACACACGCACGTGGTCGCGCTGCGAGAAGCGGCGCATCCGCTCCTTCGCGTCGGTCACCGCCACGTCCTCGTACGTGCCTCCGGTCTGCTCGTAGTTCACCGGCGACTGGACGATGTAGAGGCCGTCGCCGCGCAGCACGCGCGCCATCTCACGCATCGCGCGCCGGTCGTCGGGGACGTGCTCGAGGACGTGGCTGCAGAGCACCAGGTCGAACGAGTCGTCGCCGAACGGCAGCCCCGTGATGTCCGCCTTCACGTCCGCGGCCGGGCTCTCGAGGTCGACGCTGCGGTAGTCGACGCCCGGGAGGGCGCGGAGCCGGTCCGCGACCGCCGCCTCCGGCGCCACGTGCAGGATCGCGAGCCCCTTGCGGTCGAGCAGACCGCGGTCGCGCAGGTAGAGCCACAGGAGCCGGTGGCGCGGCAGCGAGTCGCAGCCCGGGCACTGAACGCGCAACCGGGCGGGCGACTTCGCGAAGCGCCCGAACCTGCGCTCGCAGAGGGGGCACTCGAACCGCCGGCCCACATAGAGTGGGCGCCGAGCCCGCCGCCACAGCCGCCGAGCCAGCTGCCACAGCCGCCATACCCTGAGGCCCACGAGGTCGAGCAGCGGCTAGTCCCGCCGAGCCGTGACGAACGAGCCGGCGTTGAACGGCGACATCCGGTGGTGCTCGGGGTCGCGGAACCCGGCCTCCTCCATCATGCGGAACGTGTCCTCCACCGAGTAGGCCCGGCCGCCGCGGTAGACGAGCAGCATCAGCAGGTTGTGCAGCGCGGGCCACAGCGGGCCGTCGCCGCGCTCGTTCAGGAACATCGCGTGCACCACGCCGAGCCCGCCCGGCTCGACGGCGTCGTGCGCCTTGCGCAGGATCGAGACGCAGGTGTCCCAGTCCTCCTGGTGGAGCGTGTTCGAGACGAGCGCCACGTCGAACCCGCCCGGGAAGTCGTCCTCGTGGTAGCTGCCGGCGACGGTCGAGACGCGGTCGGAGAGGCCGTGCTCGGCGATCACCTCGTCCGCGATCGCCACGACCTCGGGCAGGTCGAAGACCACGCACTCCAGCCCCGGGTTCGCCTCGGCCAGCAGGATCGAGTAGGTGCCGGGCCCGCCGCCGGGGTCGAGCAGCCGCTTGCGGCCGGAGAGGTCGAGGTGGCGGGCCAGCTCGCGGCCGGGGCCGATCGCGTAGTCGTGCATGCCGATGATGAAGCGGCGGGTGTACTCCTCGGACTGGCCGAGCTTCTCCTCCGGCACCTCCGCGGGCGAGCCGCTGCGCACGGACTCGGCCAGCTTCCCGAACGTCTGGTTCCAGCCGCCGATCAAGGAGACCCAGGTGGCCATCGAGCCCGGCCGCCCGGGGACGAGGTGCTCCTCCGCCGCCGGGCTGTTCACATAGCGGCTGCCGTCGTGCTCGAGGAGGTCGACCGCGACCAGCGCGCCGAGCAGCCGTGCCGTCGCGTCGTGGTCGGTGTCGAGCACCTCCGCCACCTCGGAGGCGCTCATGCCGCGCCCGTCCTTCAGCACGTCGAACACGCCGAGCTCGTTCGCGGCGAACAGCGCCTGGGCCGACCAGCCGCCGATCGCGAGGCGGTTGAGCCGCACGCGCGCCTCGATCCGCCGGCGGTCGACCGGCATCAGGACCTGCGGTCCACGAGCGCCGCGATCGCCGTGAGCGTCTGGAAGTTGTCCGCGAGCAGGTCCTCCTCCTCCACGCTCACGCCGTACTGCTGCTCGACGAAGTCCACGACCTCCATCACCCCGAGCGAGTCGATCACGTCCGGGAACAGCGGGTCGTCGTCGCCGAGCGGAGCGCTCTCGTCGAAGAGGAACTGGCGGCGGATGAACGCGCGGAGGGGTTCGGTGTCGGCCATCGGAAGGGGTGCGGCGCCGGAGGCGCGCGTAGGATAATCACGCCGGTGCACTCGCCGCTCCTGGACGAAGAGCAGCACCAGTTCGTGGAGGAGGTGCGCCGGTTCGCCGTCGAGGACCTGGCCGACCCGGCGTTCGACGAGCGCGAGGCGGCCGGCGAGTTCTGGCACGACGGCTGGAGCCGCTGCGCCGAGCGCGGGCTGTGCGGGCTGCCGGCGCCCCGCGAGGCCGGCGGTGCGGGCGCGAGCCGCGTGACGACCGCGGCGGCGCTGGAGGCGCTCGGCTACGGCTGCCCCGACGCCGGGCTGCTGTTCTCGATCAACGCCCACATGTGGAGCGCGGTGGTACCGATCTGGAAGCACGGCAGCGACGAGCAGCGCGAGCGCTACCTGCGGCGCCTGGCCAGCGGCGAGTGGGTCGGCCTGCACGCGATGACCGAGCCCGACTCGGGCAGCGACGCGTTCGCGCTGCGCACGGTGGCCGAGCCCGACGGCGACGGCTGGGTCCTGCGCGGGCGCAAGACCTTCATCACCAACGCGCCGCTCGCGCGGCTCCTCATCGTGTTCGCCCGCGCGCCAGGCAGCGAGGGGCCGCTCGGCGTGAGCGCCTACCTGGTCGAGGCCGGCGCCAAGGGCCTGAGCGTGGACCGGCCGGCCGACAAGATGGGCCTGCGCACCTCTCCCATGGCCGACGTCGTGCTCGAGGGCGTGCGCGTGGGGCGCGAGGCCCTGCTCGGGAGGCCGGGACGGGGCGCGAGCGTGTTCGGCTCGTCGATGGAGTGGGAGCGGCTGCTGATCATGGCCGCCCAGCTCGGGGCCCTCGAGCGCGCGCTGGACGAGGCGGCCCCGGACGGCGCCGTGGACGCGCTCGTCGACACCCGGGTCGCGCTCGACGCCGCGCGGGCGCTGCTCTACGAGACGGCCTGGGCGTACGACCACGGCGAGCGCCGCCCGGGCCGGGCGGCGGCGGTCAAGCTGCTGGCCTCGGAGACGGTCCTGCGCGCGACGCTCACCCTCGACGACGGCCGGCGCATGTCCGACGCCGTCGGGGGGCGCCTGTACTCGGGCACCTCGCAGATGATGCGCCGCCTGGTGGCGCGGGACATGGGGCTGTGAGCGCGTTCACGCTCGACGCCCTTCCGCGCCGCGCCGACCCCGGCGCGGTCGCGATCTCCTCCCCGGAGGGATCGCTGACCTACGCGGAGCTCGAGCGCGACATCGCGCATGCCGCCGGCGCGCTGCGCGAGCTCGGCGTCGAGCCCGGCGACCGGGTGGCGGTGTGGGCGCCGAAGTCCCCCCGCACCGTGACGATGCTCTACGCGGTCATGCGCGCGGGCGCGGCCTACGTGCCGATCGACCCCATCAGCCCGCCGCTGCGCGCGCGGCGGGTGATCGAGGACGCGGGCTGCCGCGTGCTGTGCGCCGACGAGAAGCGCGCCTGCGAGGGCGTGCCGCTGCTCCCCGTCGACCGGGACCTGCCGCCGGCGGACCCGCTCCACGAGCCCGCGTCCTGCGAGTCCGACCTCGCCTACGTCCTCTACACCTCGGGCTCCACCGGCCGCCCGAAGGGCGTGATGCTCACCCACCGGAACGCGCTGGCCTTCGTGGAGTGGACGGTGGAGCGCTTCGGCGTCGGCCCCGGCGACCGGGTGTCGAGCCACGCCCCGTTCCACTTCGACCTCTCGATCTTCGACCTCTACGGAGCGTCGCTGGCGGGCGCCTCGCTGCATCTCCTGGGGCCGGGGGAGGAGGGGCTCGGCGCGAGCATGGCCAAGGCGATACGCCGCGAGCGGATCAGCGTCTGGTACTCGGTCCCGTCCGCCCTGACCATGCTGGCCGGGGCGGCCGCGCCCGAGCAGCTCGAGTCGCTCCGGGTGGTGCTGTTCGCGGGCGAGGTGTTCCCGGTCAAGCACCTGCGCAGGCTGCGCGAGCTGGCGCCGGGGGCCACGCTGGCGAACCTGTACGGCCCGACCGAGACCAACGTCTGCACCTACCACGTGGTCCCCGACGAGCTCCCGCCCGGCGACCGCCCGCTGCCGATCGGCAGGCCCTGCGAGAACCAGGAGGTGTTCGCGCTCGACGACGAGCTGCGGCCGGTGCCGGAGGGCGAGGTGGGGGAGCTCTGGGTGCGCGGCCCCACCGTGATGAGGGGCTACTGGGGCGACCCCGAGCTGACCGCCGCCCGGCTCCGCCAGAACCCGCTGCACGACCTCTTCCCGGACCCCGCCTACCGGACCGGCGACCTCGTCCGGAGGCTGCCGGGCGGCGAGCACGAGTTCCTCGGCCGCCGCGACCACCAGGTCAAGAGCCGCGGCTACCGGATCGAGCTGGGCGAGATCGAGGCCGCCCTGACCAGCCACCCGGCGGTCGGCGAGGCGGCCGTGGTGGCGGTGCCGGACGACGCGATCGGCAATCGCCTGGTCGCGTACGTCGCGGCGGGCGAGCCGCTCCAGGCGATGGAGCTGAAGCGCCACTGCGCTCAGGCGCTGCCGCGCTACATGGTCCCGGGCGAGGTGGTCGTCGAGGAGGCGCTGCCGCACACCTCGACCGGGAAGATCGACCGCCAGGCGCTCGGGGCCCGGGCGGAGGTCTAACGTCCGGGCAGCGGCGCGGGGGCCAGCGGGTAGTACGACTCCGACCGGGCCTGGCGCAGGCGCTCGATCCGCGCGAGATCCAGCGCGTTGCCCGACTCCTCGGCCAGGCGCATGGCGCGCTGGAGGTGCGCCGTGGCCTCCGAGTCGTCGGAGCGCAGGAAGGCCACGCGGGCCAGGCCGATCCGGATCGGGGGCTCGTAGAACAGCCAGGCCGAGTCGGCCGTGAGCCGCAGTGCCTCGGCCAGCGTTTCCTCGGCCTCGCTCAACCGGCCGGGGGACGCGCCGGCGTGGGCCGCCAGCGCCGCTCCGTACGAGGTCAAGGCCTCGATCCGTGGCAGGCTGGCCACGATGTCCGCGGTCGCGCCGGCCACCGCCGCCAGGGGTTGAACGGCGGCGGGGTCCCCGGGCGACTCGGCGATCGTGAGCTCGCCGAGAAGGCGCTCCGCATTGACGGTGGCCTCGCGATCGAGCTCGCCCCGGGCGCGTTCGAGCTCACGCTCCAGGACGCGGCGGCAGGCGTCGATGCCCCCGTTCCACCACAGCGTGGTCGCGTGCTCGACTGCGTGAAGCCCATCGACCGGCTTCCCGTCCGCCACGCTCTCCGCCAGGCCGTACTGCTCGAGCGCCTCGGCGAGCGCCCCCTGAACCGCGAGCGGCCGCGCGAGCGTGGCGTGCGCGTAGGCCAGCGGCGTGGGGTCTCCTTCGATCTCGGTCGCCCGCGCGAGGGCGTCGCGCGCGGCCTCCTCCGCGGTTGTGGTCTGCCCGAGCTCCAGGTAGGTCTCGGACATGCCCACGATCACGGCCACGAACTGCTTTCCAACCGCGGTCTCGCCCGCACGCGCGAACAGGGGAACGGCCTCGCCGGGGTTCCCGAGCATGCGGACGCAGTGCGCGGCTTCGTTGAGCACGAAGCCGCGATGTTCGGGGACGTCGAGCATCGGGTTCAGGCCGAGGTCGCCGTTCGGGAAGAACTCGCGCACGATCTCGAGATCGAGCGCCCATTCGCCGAGCTGGTTGACCAGGACGAACCTCTCCCTCCGGTACACCCCCTCCCAGAGTCGCGCCAGGGCGAGCTCGTAACGCTGCGCGGCGCACAGGTGGTGAACGGACTCGATGGCGGGCTGAAGCTCCTGGACCGACTTCGCCAGACCCGCCGGCTCGTCGATGCCGGCGCGGTGGTCCCACCAGACGTCCGCCAGGGCGACGTGGAGCAGCGGGTCCGCCGCACGGTCCACTTCGGACAGCTCGCGAACGGCCGGGTGCAGCGAGAGGCAGGGCCGTCCCTCGCGCTCCACGGTCGCTACCAGCGCGATGTCCTCCAGCTCGCCGATCGCCGCGCTCACGTCCTCGATGGGAACCCCGGCGGCGGCGGTCGCGGGTCCCAGCGCCGCCGCCCACTCGCGCGGCAGGGGATGGCGGAGGAGGCTTGCCAGGTGGAGGAACCGGCGAGCATCCCGACTGAGCAGCCCGATGGTCTCGCGCAGGACCTGGCCCAGGCTCGGTTCGGCGGCAAGCGCGGGGTGCGCCGCCGCCTCCGCCGCGCGCGGATCGGCGGCCGCCAGCTCCAGAGCCAGTGGTGAGGTGACGCGCTCGGCGATCGCGCGGGCCAGGTCGGGCTCGACGCCCCCGTCCTCGAGCAGTCTCACCGCAACGTCGCCGGCGAGCGGCCCGACCTCGAGGACGGGCGAGACGTCCGGGACGATCGGCGGGCGGTTGATCACGACCGTCGTGGCCAGCCCCTCCGTGTGGGTCAGCGTGTCGATCAGGATCCGCAGCTCGTCCGCCGCGTCGTCGCCCGTTGCCGCGGGCACGCCGATCGCGTCCAGGACGAGGAGAGCGCGGGCCCCCGCCACATAGGCCGCGAGCCCGAGGGTGCGAGCCGCTCCGGTCCGGAACGACTTCGGGGCGCCGCCTCCCGAGAAGTGGTCGAGAGCGGCCGAGAAGAACTGCTCGGGGCTCGGGAGCTCGGAAAAGCCCCACCAGAAGACCGTCTCGGGCGGTTGCTCGCGCTCGCGCAGCGACTCGACCCAGTGGCGGACGAGCGCGGTCTTGCCCTGGCCCGCCACCCCGGTCACGTAGGCGACGGACGCCTCTCCAGGCCGGAGCCGCTCGTCGAGCCAGGCGAGCTCAGTCTCGCGGTTGACGAACCGCTCGGTCGGAGGTGGTGCGCCGTGAAGCGCCCATTCGGACAGCTGACGCCGCGGTGCGAGCGGCCCGCCGACCTTTGGGCCCTCCATGGCGGGCCGAGCGACCTCCCGTGGGGCCGCCGCCGGCTGGAACGACTCGAGGATCCTGCCGTCGATCGCCCACGCCGTGCTCTGGTCCTTCGGTGAGCCCTCAGGCGGGAAGTACGTCTCGGTCACCATCGCCACGAGCTGATTGGTGTCGAGGTCGAGCAGCGGCGCGCCGCTCATCCCGCGGTTGATCTGGTCCGACTCGATCTGGAGGAGATCGCAGACGAGGTCGAGCTCTTCGGGGACGGGGATGGCTCCCTGGATCTTCCCGTCGGCGATCCCGCCGGCGTACTTGTCGAGCTTGCGGAAGCCGTACGCCTTGAAGCGGTGGTCATCGGTGTTGTCGGCGGGGATCAGCGGCAGCACCCACTCGGGCTGCGCCGGCGGCTCCGGCGGCTCCAGACTCAGCAGTACCGCGTCGTCCTGCTTCGGATCGAGCCGCCCCACCACCCGCGCGAGGCGCGTCGACGCGGGCCGGGGCTCGGGAAAGCGGACGACCAGCCGCGCGTCGGCGGGAGACTCGCGCGTCACGCCGGCGGCCGCGGCTACGTGTTCGCACGTGAGCACGAGCCATGGATCGCTCGAGACCAGGAAACCCGTGCCGATGATCGACTCGTCGGACGTGCAGATCTGCACTGCGGCACGCCGGAGGCGCAGCGAGGGGGACGACACGCGCCTACTTGGGTTCGCTCCAGGCGAGCGTGACCTGGAGAGTCGCCTCGCCTCCCACCTTCGCCACGAGCGCGCCGGCCTCCGCGGTCAGGGTGATCCCGAAGCTGACCTCGACCTCGTCGGGCTTGTCGACGATCGAGTCGATGCCCGCCTTGGTCTTGGCCGCCACGCCGCGAATAGTGCCCATTGCGTTGTCGAGCGCCTCGCCGGACCTCTTGGCGAGCTCCTCGGGCGAGCGTGCCACCGCGCGGACGCCGCTCTCCATGGGGAACTCGACGATGACCATGTTCTCCTGTGCCTCGTCCACGGCTACCACTCCTCGTTCGGGGGATCAAAACTCGCAGACTGGGTGCCGTGGGTCAAGCAATCTCGAGCGGCGGCACCCCGCCTACATGGTCCCGGGCGAGGTGGTCGTCGAGGAGGCGCTGCCGCACACCTCGACCGGCAAGATCGACCGCCAGGCGCTTGGGGCGCGGGCGGGGGCTGCGTAGACTCCGCCCGCGATGCGGCCCAACGTGCTCTGCGTGGTCCTCGACGCCGCGCGACGGGACGCGCTCGAGCCGTACGGGGCAGCAGCGGGCTCGACCCCGGTGATCGCCGACCTGGCCCGCCGCGGGACCGCGCTCCCGCACGCGTACGCCGCCGGCTGCTGGACGCTCCCCTCGCACGCGTCGATGTTCACCGGGCTGCTCCCGCGCGCGACCGGGCTGGCCGACGTCCCCGGCCCCGGCCCGCACTCCGCCCGGCCCGTGATGGAGATGCACCGCGAGCGGCTGCTCCCGGAGGTGATGCGGCGCGCCGGCTACGCCACCGCCGCGGTCAGCGCGAACAGCTGGGTCGCCGGCGCCAGCGGCTTCGACATCGGCTTCGATCGCTTCCGCGCGATCGACACCGGCCGCCACGCCAACCTCCACCGCGACGACCTCCGCAGCCGGGTGGCCTGGACGGTCGAGGCCACCCGCGGGAAGGTCGACGACGGGGCCCGCGAGGCGCAGGAGACGCTGGCCGGGTGGCTGCGCGACCCCGGAGACCCGTTCTTCTGGTTCGTGAACCTGATCGACTGCCACTCGCCGTACCTGCCGCCGCGCCCGTACAACGACCTCGGGCTGCGCGATCGCCTCCGCGCCGCGCGCGAGAACCGCGAGTACCTGACGATGGGGATGATCTGGCGCGCCGCGGTCGGCGTGCTGGACGTCCCGGATGACGCGCTGGAGCGGATGCGGCACCTCTACGCGCGCTCGATCCGCTACCTCGACGACTGGCTCGGCACGCTGCTGGAGCGGATGGACGCGGCCGGCGTCCTCGACGACACGCTGGTCCTCGTCCTCTCCGACCACGGCGAGAACCTGGGCGAGCACGGGCGCCTCGCGCACGTCATGTCGCTCGACGACCGGCTCTTGGCGGTGCCGCTCGTGGCGGCCGGGCCGGGTGCGCCCCGGGACGCCGGCGTGACGAGCCTGGCCGCGCTCCCGCGGCTGATCGCCGAGGCGACCGGGATCGACGGGCCCTGGTCGGCGGACGACCTGCCCGCCGGCGCGGCGGTGGCCCAGTGCGACCCCGTGCTCTCGGTGAGCGAGGAGGAGCTGGCCGCCGCGGCCGAGCGCTGGGACGTCCCGCTCGAGTCGCTCGACGCCCTGACCATCCCCCAGACCGCCGCCACGGACGGCGCTCTGAAGCTCCACCGCGTGGGGGACCGCGAGGTCCTCTACGACCTCGAGAGCGACCCGGG
>JALZEZ010000241.1 GCA_030861775.1 Actinomycetota bacterium | reverse complement strand
GCCGAGCCGGTCGGCTAGTCCCTGGCCGCGCGCCCGGGCGCGAGCGCGCCGCCGAGGTGCAGCGCCGCGGCGGCGCAGACCAGCACCACGCCCGCCACCACGCGATACGCCGACGTCGTCAGGTGCCAGGCGAGGTCGCTGCGCGCGATCCAGTACGCCCAGACGAGCCCCAGGAACACCGTGAACCCGGTCGCCAGGTAGAAGGCCGCCGCCGCGCGGCGAACGCCCGCGATGAGCGCCGCGATCGCGAGGGCCGCGCCGAGCGGGATCAGGAAGAACCACGTCCCCTGGTCGCCCATCTGGCCCTCGAGCGCCTCCACCGAGGGCCAGAAGCGGTCGCTGCGATCGGCCAGGTAGGTGGGGTCGAGGCCCTTGCCCAGCGGCAGGTCGCCGCTCACGTCGTTAGCCAGCATCCAGATCCGCCAGGGGAGCACGGTCGCCAGGAACACCGCCCACCCCGCTCCCACGCGAACGAGCGCGCGCCGCTCGCGCCCGGCCGCCACGACGGCCGTCAGGCACGCCAGCGCCGCCACGGCGCCGAGCAGGCCCTCGTTCTTCACTCCGGCGGCCGCACCGAGCATGAGGGCGGCCAGCCACAGCTGCCACGGCTCGCGGCGATCGAGCCACAGGCCGGCCAGCAGCACCCCCAGTCCGAGGAACAGCGCCATCGGGACGTCGGCGTACCCGGCGAAGAGCTGCGAGCTGGCGCCGGGGGCGAGCAGGAGCAGGAGCAGGAGCGGCGCCCAGACGACCGGCCGGGTCACGCGCGCCGCCACCCACGCCGCGGCCCAGACGAAGCCGACGAGCAGAAGCCAGAGCTGCCCGTGCACCGCCTGGGTGTCGACCGAGGCCCCGGCACGGAAGAACACCGCCTCGAGCAGCGGGACGACCAGCGGGTAGTCCTGGTGCATGAACTCGTAGGTCGGGGCGGTCCAGAAGTCGCTCGCCAGCGTGTCCACGTGAACGAGCATCACGGCCTTCCGCGTCCAGATCGACCAGCCGTCCCACTGGTCGAGCGGCTCCGAGCGCATGGCGTCGAACCCGTACACGCCGACGATCGCGAGGGCGACCGCGAACACGATCACCGCGGCCCCGTCGACCGTCGGGCGGCGCCCCGCCGAGATCAGCGGCCAGGCCGGGCGGGCCCGGGCCGAAGCCGGGTCCGGGCCCTCGCGGCGGAGGCGAAGCAGGGCCGCGGCGGCTCCGGCCGATCCGATCGCGAGCGCCGTGGCGACGAAGGTGACGAGGCCGAAGGGGACTCCCACGACGAGCAGCGCGGTGAGGGCGAGCATCGTGGCTCCCACGCCCGTCACGTAGGCGAGCCCCAGCGCGCCGAGCCGCGCCGGCCACGTTCGCAGCGGCACGCGGAGCCCGAGCAGCACGCCCGCGCCCGCGGCCAGCATCAGCAGGTTGGCCGCTACCGGACCGAGGTCAGCCCGCACGGCTCTCCGCGACGTAGAACCCCTTGCCGTAGCGGACCGGCGGCGCGAACCGGTCGCGCGGATAGTTGGTCTCGCCCGGGTCCACCCCGTAGAAGACGAGCCAGTCCGCGCGCGTGGGATGCTCCACCGACACGCGCGGCGTGAGCTGGTACGTGCCCCACTGGTAGGGCCGCGCGTCCGTCAACGGGCCCGAGGGGTACATGTAGAACGTGTCGTCCTCGCCGATCCGGGCGCGGACCCAGTTGAAGAAGGACACGTCGACGCCCTCCTTCGCCCCGCCCGCCACGCTGGCCGTGGCGCTGTCCACCCCGCCGGTCGCCTTCGCGCGGTCGCGGAATCCCTGCACGGTGTTCCAGAGGTTGAGGCCGACGAGCGCCGCCGCCACGGCGACGGCCGCGGTGGCCGCAGCGGCCGCGTAGCGCGGCCGCCACGGGCCGGCCCCCTCCGACAGGGCGGCGATCAGCCCGGCGGCGGCGAGCAGCGCGAGGATTGTGAAGAGCAGCCGCACCCCTGCGCGCAACTGTAGGGCGGCCCCGGAGTCTCCCCCCGGCTAGCCCCCGTACTCGAACGGCAGCTCGTCGGCGATCTCGGAGAGCAGCGGCGCGTTCGCGTCGCGCTCGGACGGGATCAGCTCGACGTCCGGCCACTCGATGCCGATCTCCGGGTCGTCGTACTTGATCCCGCGCTCGGTCGCGTCGTCGTAGTACTCGCTCACCTTGTAGTTCACGTCGGCGAGGTCGCTCGTCACGCAGAAGCCATGGGCGAACCCGATCGGGCAGTAGAGCTGATGCAGGTTCTCGTCGTTGATCTCGAAGGCCTCCCACTCGCCGAACGTCGGCGACCCCCTGCGCAGGTCCACGAGCACGTCGACGATCGCGCCGCGCGAGCAGCGCACGAGCTTCGCCGCCCCCTGGCCGATCTGGAAGTGCATCCCGCGCACGATCCCGTGCCGCGAGCGCGAGTGGTTGTCCTGGGGGAACTCCTCGGGGATGCCGAGGTCCGCGAACTCGTTGCGCCGGTAGGTCTCGTGGAAGAACCCGCGCTCGTCGCCGAACACCTGCGGCTTGACGAGGACCGGACCCTCGATTCGTGTCTCGACCCGCTCGAATCGCGGCATGCGGCCGCTCACCCTAGCGACCTGCGGACGAGCGTCCAGTACGCGCGCAGCGCGGCCCGGACGAGGCGCGAGCGGCCGACGGCGCCGAAGAACGGCGAGTCCAGCTCCGGCACCATGGCGGCCGCGAACTCGCCCGGGGCGACCACCGCCCGGGCCTGGATGGCGCGCCGCTGGCGCACGGCGAGCGGCAGCGCGCGCAGGAACCCGAGGCTCCCGCGCGCCTTGGCGCCGCCCCAGCCGGCCGCGGTCGCGTAGAGGAGCAGGGCCAGCTCGGTGACCACGAGCGCGGGCGTCACCAGCGCCAGCAGGGCCGCCGGGTAGCAGCGGACCACCATCAGGAGGCGGTTCTTCTCCAGCTCGCGCAGCTTGTCCGGCCGCCGCCCGAAGTCGTAGTCGTGCCGCACGCGCGCGGCCGGAACCACCCCGAAGCGGCGGCCCATGAGCCGCAGCCGGTGGGAGAGGTCGTGGTCGTCCACGTACATGAAGAACTCGTCCGGGAACGGCCCGGCGGCCTGCCACGCCGAACGGCGCACGGCCATGCAGGCACCCGACAGGAAGCCCACCTCGCGCGGCTCGCTCCCCACCGTCGCGAGCGGCTCCTGGTAGCGGCCGGTCCAGCCGAAGCCCGCGAAGTGCGAGACGTTGCCGGCCGAGTTCACGTGCTCGCCGTCGGCCAGGGCCACGAGCGCCATCCATGCGTCCCAGTCCGGCGGCGGCTCGCGCAGCGCGTCGAGGCAGCCCGGCTCGGGCAGCGCGTCGGGGTTGAGGAAGACGATCGTCTCGCGGCCGGTGGCCTCCGCGCCACGGTTGGCGGCGCGCGGGAAGCCGAGGTTCGCGCCGGTCTCGATCACCCGGTCCACGGCCGGGTGTGCCGCCGCCACCTCCACCGTCCGCGCCGACGCGGCCGGCTCGCCGCCGGAGTTGTGCACGAGCACCACCTCGTCGCCCGCGCGCCGCTGCCGCCCGAGCTCGTCGAGCACCGGGCGCAGCTCGTCGGCCTCGTCGAAGGCGACTATCACGATCGACAGCTCCATCGGCTACGGCGCCGCGGTGCCCGCCACGCGCGGCCGCCGTCGCAGCCGCTCGCGCGCGGCCGGGGGCAGGTTCCCCACGACCACCGCGGCCGCGCTGGCCAGGAGCGACAGGAAGACCAGCGCGATCGCGATCCGCAGGGTCGTGGCGGTCACGAACTCGGGCCGGTCGTACGTCATGTTCCTCAGCCGCTCGCCCCAGCCGGTCTCGGGCAGGCCGTAGTACCGGTTCACGTACTCGCGCAGCCAGACCACCCAGCAGAAGTACGCCGCGAGCAGCGCCGCCCCGGCGTACACGAGCGGGCGAACGCGCCGCGGGGTGAGCTGCCTGACGCCGAGGATCATCAGGACCGCCACGGCCGGGTACGCCGGCAGGAGATAGCGCCCGCCGGTCAGCGAGAAGCCGAGGCCGTCGACGAAGTGGTCGAGGTCGAGCGCGAGGATCGGCAGGAACAGCGCGAGGGCGCTGAGGACCATCAGGAGGATCTGGCGCAGCAGCGGCCGGTCCGCCGCGAGGGGCCGGCGCCAGTTGCGGGCCACCAGCACGAGCAGCCCCGCCCCCGCGACGAGGCCCACGTACAGCGGCACGTGGAAGTAGCGCGCGTGCGGGTTCGCCTCGTACCAGAAGTGGTGGTACCAGTACGTCTTGTAGGTGAGGCTGACCCAGTCCTTCGTGTAGTTCCAGAGATCGCCGATGCCCGCGGGCGTCCCCGGCACCGGCTCGGCCGGCGGCACGGTGGCCGACACGTTCCCGTACTTGAGCGCCGCGTACAGGTACCACCAGCCCGCGCCGACGGCCACGACCAACCCGGCCAGGCCGGCGGAGCGCGCGACGACGCGCAGCTGGCCGCGATGCGCGAGTGCCTGGAGCACGTAGGCGAGGAGGGCGAGCGGCAGCAGCGCCAGGCCGCTGCTCTTCGTGAGCAGCGCGAGCGCGATGGCGCCGCCCAGCCACGCCCCCTGCCGGGCCCGCGGCGGGCTGCGGAGCAGGAAGAGCATGAACGCGGTCGCCAGCGTGAACGTCGCGATCACCAGCGAGTCGTGGTTGGCGATGCCGGCCAGCAGGGCGACCATCGGCTGCGCGGCGACGAGGAAGGCCGCCAGGAGCCGCAGCGGCTCCTGGCGGAACACCTGCGCGGCGAGCAGCCAGGCCGCGTACACCGCGAGCACCCCGAACAGCGACGTGAGCCACCGCACCGCGTGGTAGCGCGTGAACACCGACGCGTCGCCGAGCGACCAGTTCACCACCGCCGCCGGGGCGTGGTAGAGCGGCGGGTGGACGATTCCCACGCCGCGCCCCACCTCGAACGGCTCGCGCGCGCTGTCGGGCAGCTTGGCGGTCTTCCTCACGCTCGCCTTGGGGTCGCCCTTGAACTCGGGTGGGCCGAGGCCGCCGTACTTGTCGTAGTCCATCGCCTTGACCAGCTCGGGGTACTCCCTCGGGTAGAGCGGCTTGTCCGGCGAGGGCAGCGCGTGCTGAGTGGTCAGGTACTCGGCGTACAGGAAGTGGTAGTCCTCGTCGGGCCCGAAGAACGACGGGAACGTGGTGGACCAGACCGCGCCGCGGAGGAAGGTGAACACGAGCAGGAACACGAGCGCCCAGCGCGCCCAGCGAAGGGCGGGACGCAGGTCCGGGCGGGCTGGCGTGGGGGCGTCCACTAGGACGCGACCTCCACCCAGTCGACCCGGCGCCCGCAGAGGCGCCCGACGTCCCGCGCGGCGATCCTCTCCATGCGCACCGCGGCGCCCTCCGGCCTGATCTCGAGTGGTCCCATGATGTTGAAGTGCTCGCTGCCGGACAGCCACCACGGCCGGTCGATGCCGATCATGAAGAGGCTCGACCTGCGACGCATGTCGACCACGCCGAGGCGATGCCAACCGGGGGCGCCCAGGTCGTTGAACACGTCGGCGACGTTCAGGAAGCGGTTCTCGCGGGGGCTGGGCCTCGAGTAAAGACGCACGCCCGGCCCGAAGCTGCCCTGCACCCACGCCACGTAGCGGCCCGGCTGGATCAGGAGCTCGACCGACTCGGCCTTGCCGCCGCGGCCCGCCGCGGTACCGGGCGCGGGCACGGCGCGCTTGAAGTCGTGCCCGGCCCACGCCAGGGACTCGATCGCGACGATCGCGGGCTGGGGCTGGAGCGCGGCGACGAGCGGGGCCCCCGCC